>NZ_KV824119.1:0-11619 GCF_001815995.1 Dietzia sp. HMSC21D01
CGGGTGCTGCGCCGGGCGGCGTCAGCGCGCCAGGGCCCGCAACCGCCGCCCGGCCTCCGCGAGCACCTCGGGTCGCTTGCAGAACGCGAACCGCACCAGGTGCGACCAGTCGTCGGTGAACGCGTCGGTGAACGGCGCGAACGGCACCGCCGCCACCCCGACCTTCTCGGGCAGCTCGAGGCACCACGCCGCCGCGTCGGTCACCCCGAGCGGGCCCGGGTCGGCGGTCAGGAAGTAGGTGCCCTGCGCGACGACGAGGTCGAACCCGACTCCCGTGAGGATCCCCGCCAGCTCGTCCCGCCGGTCCTGCATGTCCTTCCGGAGCGTCGCGATCCATTCCTGCTCGTGGCGCAGCGCGTGCGCGACCGCCGGCTGTAGCGGCGAGGCGACGGTGAAGCTCATGTACTGACGCGCGGTGCGCGCCCCCTCGACGAGATGCGCCGGCCCGGTGAGCCACCCGATCTTCCAGCCCGTGCAGTTGAGCAGCTTCCCCGCGCTGGAGATCCGCAGCGTCCGCTCCGCCATCCCGGGCAGCGTGGCGATCGAGACGTGTTCGACCCCGTCGTAGGTGAGGTGGGAGTACACCTCGTCGGAGATCGCGATCGCGTCGAACTCGCGGCACAGGGCCGCGATCTCCTCGAGGTCCTCACGCGGCAGCACGGCGCCCGTGGGATTGTGCGGCGTGTTGACCAGCACGGCCCGCGTCCGCGGCGAGAACGCGTCCCGCAGCGAGGCCACATCGAGTCGGATATGGCCGCCCGAGCGGATCAACCGCGCGGCGCGACGAGTGGCCCCGGCCATCGCCACCGCGGCCACGTAGGAGTCGTAATACGGCTCGATGACGACCACCTCGTCGTCGTACTCCACCAGGCCCACCACCGCGGCGGCGATGGCCTCCGTCGCGCCGACCGTCACCAACGTCTCGGTGTCCGGATCGTGCACCAGGCCGGTGCGCGCCGTCTCGTCGGCGACGATCGCGTGACGCAGCTCGGGGATCCCCGACCCGGGAGGGTACTGGTTGTGGCCGTCGCGAAGCGCCCGCACCGCCGCCTCGATCATCGACTCCGGCCCGTCCGTGTCCGGGAAGCCCTGGCCCAGGTTGATCGCGTCGAACTGCGTTGCCAGGCGCGAGACCTCGGTGAAGATCGTCGTGGCGTGGGGCGCGAGTCTGCGGACCGTCATGGGGGAAGCCTAGGTGTGTTGACGGCGCCGGTGGCCGCGGGCCGGGCCGATACGATGGGCGGCATGTCCGAGCCCTTCTCCGCCGCCCCCGCTCCGATCGGTACCTCCCCCGCCCGTGCCAGCGGTGCCCGCTCCACCACGGTCGGCCCGTGCACGCAGCGCCGGGCCGTGCTGGCGGCCCTGCCCGGGATCATCCTGCTGCCGGGCATCGCCTCCGCGTGCGGGATGACCGAGCCGGCCCAGCCGCCGTCGACCGTGCAGCAGACCACCACGGTGCCCGCGACCACCATCCCGGCCGCCGAGATCCCCGTCGGCACGGCCAAGCAGTTCAAGGCCGGCGACTCGACGGTCATCGTGGCCCAGCCCACCGAGGGCGAGTTCGTCGCCTACTCGGCGCGCTGCACCCACCAGGGCGGTGTCGTGCAGGTGATCGAGGGCATGACGCTGCGCTGTCCGCTCCACGGCGCCGAGTACGACGCCACCGACGGCCGCAACACGCTCGCCCCCGCGCCGCGTCCACTCGACGTCGTGCCGGTCAGCGAGTCCGGCGGACAGCTCGCCCTCGGCTGACGCTGACTGGAGCCGGTCGACGCCGGCCTACGACCCCGCGGCTTGCGGTGCATCCCGGGGCGGGGCGCGGCGCGGCCCCGACGCGGGTTGCGGCGCGGCCGCGTTCAGGGGTACAACAGGAACACGTTCTCAGGGCGGGGTGAAACTCCCCACCGGCGGTGATGTCGTCGACCCCATGGTCGGCGGCGAGCCCGCGAGCGCCCCGCACGCGCGGGGGTCAGCAGACCCGGTGTGATCCCGGGGCCGACGGTCATAGTCCGGATGGAAGAGAACCTCGCGTCACCCGATGCGGACCCGGCCGGCGACGGTCGTGGCCGGGCGGGCGTCGTGGCACAAGCCCTGGGCCGTGGAGTGTAGAGCCCGTGAAAGGGGCACACGATGAGCCTCCTCGTCTCCTTCCTCGACGCGCAACTGGTGATCGGCGGAGTCCCGATCCTGTGGCGCGAGATCATCGGCAACGTCTTCGGCCTGGCCGCCGCGATCGGTGGCATGCGCCGCGTGGTGTGGGCGTGGCCGGTGGGGATCGTCGGCAACCTCACCCTGCTCACCGTCTTCCTCGGCGGCGTCTTCCACACCCCGCAGGACGTCGACCTCTACGGCCAGGCCGGCCGGCAGGTGATGTTCCTCGCGGTGGGCGTGTACGGCTGGTGGCAGTGGTCGCGGACGCGGCGGGCCAACGCGACCGCTGCTGCCGCGGCGGCCGCCCACGGTGGGCCCGTCGCTGACGCGCCCGCGGTACGACCGCACTGGGCGACGGGCCGTCAGAGGGCCGGGCTCGTGGTGGGGATGCTCGTCGGCACGCTGCTGTTCGGCTGGATCTTCGCGCAGCTCGGCTCGTGGGGCCCGTGGGCGGACGCGTGGATCTTCACCGGCTCGATCCTCGCGACCTACGGCATGGCCCGCGGCTGGACGGAGTTCTGGCTGTTGTGGATCGCGGTCGACGTCGTGGGCGTTCCGCTGCTGCTCAAGGCCGGCTACTACCCGTCGGCGGCGTTGTACCTCGTGTACGCGGCGTTCGTCATCTGGGGGTTCGTGGTGTGGTGGCGCGTCGACCTGGCGGAGCGAGCGGCGGCGGCCACGGCCGTCGGGAGGACGGAGTCGCTGGCGGAGCCGCAGCGGGCGTAGTTCCGCTGCCGGGTACGCACCGCTGCGTCGATCCGCCCTCCGATTCACGATTCGCCCTCCGGAGTGCGCTCCGCGCTAGGAACTCCGCGGGCGGATCGTAATTCGAGGGGCCGATCGCAATTCGAGGGGCCGATCGTGGCCCGAGGTGCGGATCGCGAGCCCCGCGAACACCGAGCCCGACACCAGCGCTCCGGCCGTGGGTTCGGGAGTGCCCGCCCTTTCACGTCGCGCCACCTATCCGATTTCACGCCGCCTAAGGGGTCCGATAGGTGTCGCGTGATCAGATAGGTGGCGTTCGCAGGGGCAGTCACAAACCGCCGCTCACCGCCGCTGTCAGCGCGAACGGCCCCGCGGACGGCCCTCGTGGACGGCCCCGCCGCGAACGACCCCCGCGGACGCCGAACTCGCGCGCGCCGTCAGTCGGCCCAGCGCCGCGCGTGCAGCAGGACGTCGATCGCGGTGGCCTTGCCGGCCGGCCGCAGGTCGTGTCGCAGGGAGATCACCTCGAGGCCCTCGGCACCGCGGGCGAGGTCGGCGACTCCGGGCAGGAGAGTCGGGTCCTGGGGCCCGCCGACACCGCGGCGGAGGTTCTCGGCGGCGTGGCCCAGGTAGACGAGGTGCCCGCCGGGCCGCAGCCAGGTGCCGGCGTCGCGGAGCACGGCGTCGAGTTCCGGCAGGTCGAGGTGGAGGAAGCCCACCACGACGAGGTCGACCGGCTCCGCGGGTGACCAGGTCCGCGCGTCGCCGACCACCCAGTCGACGCTGCCGCTGCGCCCCTCGTCGGAGTCCTTCGCCCGGGCCTGCTCGATCGCGACCTCGGAGAAGTCCACGGCCTGCACCCGCCAGCCGTGCGCGGCGAGCCAGCGCGCGTGCCGCCCGTCACCGCACGCGAGGTCGACGGCGGTGCCCACTCCGAGGCCGGCGTCCTCCGCGGCCGTGACCTCCGCGACGATCCGGGCGGCCGGGGTGGTCCCCCAGGCATCGGGCTGCGCGAGGTAACGGGCGTTCCATGCGGAGGCGTCCACGGGCGGTGGTCCTTTCGGTCGAGTGTGGGAGAGGTCGAGTACGGGAGAGGTCGGGTGGGGCGGACAGGAGGGAGGGCGACTACGACCCGCGCACGTCGCGCATCGGCGGCCGCTCACCGGGGTCGACCCGGACGGTCTCGGCGCGGAAGCCGCCGTCGTCGGGGTCGCGCCGGTGCAGGGTGAGGGTGTCGCCGGGGGCGCCGGCCCCGGTGACGCGCCCGTGGCGCCGCAGTCGGGTCAGCATCGCCAGGTGTTGGTGCATGGCCATCACGGCCAGCGTGGAGTCGGGGGAGTTGCGGTGCACCCGTCGCCCCAGGTCCACCTGGGCGAGTGCGTCGAGGCCGTACGCCTCATAGAGGTCCACGAGAATGCCGAGGTCGACGCCGTACGCGCCGGCGAAGGGGATGGACTCGAGCGCCTCGCGCGTCCCGGCGTACTCGCCGGCGAGCGGCTGGACGAAGCCGCCGAGGGCGGGCCAGTGGGTGGCGATGAGGGGCCGGGCGACGAGTTCGGTGACGCGGCCGCCGCCGGCGGGCAGGACGGTGCGGCCGTCGTCGAGGGGCCGGTCGTAGGCGCCCTTGCTGAACACGACGCCGGGTTCGGTGAGCAGCGGCCCCAGCAGTCCGGTCGCGAACGCGGGGTCGAAGTCGCGCAGGTCGGAGTCGAGGAACGCGACGATGTCACCGTCGGTGGCGGCGAGCGATTTCCACAGCGCCTCGCCCTTGCCGGGCACGTCGCCCAGGGCGGGGAGGATCTCACCCTGGGCCACGACGCGGGCGCCGGCGGCGCGCGCCACCTGTGCGGTGGCGTCGGTGGAGTGGGAGTCGACGACGACGAGCTCGTCGATCAACGGCACGCCCCGCACGAGCTCGGAATGCAGGGCGGCGACGATCGCGCCGACGGTCGACTGCTCGTCGCGGGCGGGCAGCACGACCGAGATGCGGCGGCCCGCCTTGGCCGCGACGAGGTCGCCGGGGCGGAAGTCGGCCGCGCGGTAGGTTCGTCGCGCCGACCAGGCACGAACCGGGTCCGCCCGGTCGGCGAGGGTCGTCCGCGAATGCTCGGTCACGTCCGCGATCCTGCCAGAGCCGGGGACGTGGTGGTCTCGAGCGCCGGGCCCGGGTGGGAGCGGTGTGCCACGATGCACATATGGACTTCTCCCCGTCGCCGCGCGCCGCCGAGCTCACCGCCGCGGTCCGCGAGTTCATCGACGCCCACATCGCCCCGGTCGAACCGGACATCCACGCCGACATCGCCCGGCGCCGTCTGTCCGGGCGGGACCCGTGGGCGGTGGACCCCCGGGTCGGGGAGTTGCAGGCGCTCGCGCGCGAGCAGGGGCTGTGGAACCTCTTCCTGCCGGCCGGCCACGAGCGTCCCTACGCGGAGCGCTACGGCACCCGCGGCGGCACGGGCCTGACCAACACGGACTACGCCCCGGTCGCGGAGGAGATGGGCAGCTCGTTCCTGGCCCCGCTGGTGTTCAACTGCAACGCCCCGGACACGGGGAACATGGAGGTCCTGCTCAAGTACGGTTCGCAGGAGCAGAAGGACCGCTGGCTGGACCCGCTTCTGGCCGGGGAGATCCGCAGCGCGTTCCTCATGACCGAGCCCGCAGTGGCCTCCTCCGACGCCTCGAACATGGCCGCCACCGCGCGGATAGAGGGGGACGAGGTGGTGCTCGACGGTCGCAAGTGGTGGTCCACGGGCGTCGGTCATCCCGACTGCGAGGTGGGCATCTTCATGGGCGTGTCCGACCCGGACGCGCACCGCTACCTGCGGCACTCGATGGTGCTCGTGCCCATGGACGCCCCCGGCGTGACGGTGGAGCGGATGCTCACCGCGCAGGGCGTCCACGACGAGCCGCTCGGCCACGGCGAGGTGACGCTCACCGGTGTGCGGCTGCCGGTGTCGAACATCATCGCCGGCCCCGGCCGGGCCGCGGAGATCGCGCAGGGCCGCCTGGGCCCGGGCCGCATCCACCACTGCATGCGGCTCATCGGGCTGGCCGAGATGGCGCTGGATCTGGCGTGCCGCCGCGCCTCCGAGCGGGTGGCGTTCGGCAAGCCGATCGTCAACCTCGGCGGCAACCGCGAGCGCCTGGCGGGGGCCCGCATCGCGATCGACCAGGCCCGCCTGCTCGTCCAGCACGCCGCCTGGAAGCTCGACGCCGAGGGGCAGGCGGCGGTCGAGGTCAGCGCGATCAAGGCCGCGGTCCCGAAGATGGCGCAGGAGGTCATCGACATGTCGCTGCAGCTGCACGGCGGCGGCGGGATGAGCGACGACTTCCCGCTGGCCGGGGCGTACGCCACCGCGCGGTCGCTGCGACTGGCCGACGGCCCGGACGAGGTCCACCTCGCCGTCGTCGCCCGCGCCATGCTCGCCCCCTACCGTGACGCCGCCGCGGCCCGGACCACCGCCGACGCCGGGTCCGACCGGTGAGCCCGCGGGACGGTATGCCCGACGACGACGCCGCCCTGCGCCGCCGCGTCCCCGGCACCGGCGCGGTGCGCGCCGAGGACGCCTTCGACGTGGAGGCCGTCGCCGCGTGGTTGCGGTCGATCACCCCCGACGACCCGGACGTGCTCGCCGGCGTGGACCTGGGCGACGACGACGAGCCGGTCCTCCCGGAGGTCCGCCAGTACACCGGTGGCGCGTCGAACCTCACCTACCTGCTGCGCTACCCCGGCGCGGACCTGGTCCTGCGGCGACCGCCGGCGGGGACCAAGGCCCGGGGCGCGCACGACATGAGGCGCGAGTACCGCGTCCAGTCGGCGCTGCGGCCGGTCTACCCGCTGGTCACGCGCATGGTCGGGTTCTGCGACGACCACTCGGTCATCGGCTCGGACTTCTACGTCATGGAACGCATGGCGGGCACCATCCTGCGCAAGAACCTGCCCCGCGACCTGCGCCTCGACCGGGTCACGACCCGGCGCCTGAGCGAGTCGGCCGTGGACGCGCTGGTGGACCTGCACGCGGTGGACGTCGCCGCCGCCGGACTGGAGGACCTCGACCGCGGCGAGGGATACGTGCGCCGCCAGGTTGAGGGCTGGTCCGCCCGCTACCGCCGCGCCCGCACCCCGGACGTCCCGGACTTCGCGCCGGTCATGAAGTGGCTGCACGCGAACCAGCCCGAGGACGTCGGCCACTGCCTCGTCCACAACGACTTCCGGTTCGACAATCTCGTCCTGGACCCCGACGACGTCACCCGGGTGATCGGGGTCCTGGACTGGGAGATGGCCACCGTGGGCGACCCGCTCATGGACCTGGGCGGCGCGCTGGCGTACTGGGTCCAGGATGACGACGGCCCGCTGTTCAAGGCCTTCCGTCGCCAGCCCACGAACGCGCCGGGGATGCTCACCCGGCGGCAGGTCGTCGAGCGCTACGCGCGCCGCGCCGGCCTGGACATCACCGACGAGCAGTGGCGCTTCTACGAGGTGTTCGGCCTGTTCCGGCTCGCGGTGATCGCCCAGCAGATCAACCACCGCTACTACCACGGGCAGACCACCAACCCGGCCTTCCGCGCGTTCCGCCCCGGGGTGGCGTTCCTCGAGCAGCGCTGCCTGCGCCTCATCCGCACCGGCGACGGACGCCTGTCACCCACGCGGATCTCACCGAAGGATGTGATCCCGGAGTTGCTCGGCGTGCCCCGGGTGGCGCTGCCGCTTCTCGCCGGCGGCGTCCACGACGCCCGCGGCAGGGTCACCGGCGTCCTCGGCGGACTCCCCGTCATCGGCGGTCTGGTCCGCGGCGCGGGGGGTGAGCGCTGATGGGCGCCATCCACCTCGTCCGCCACGGGCAGGCGTCGTTCGGCAGCGGCGACTACGACCGGCTGTCCGAGACCGGGCACCTGCAGGCGCGCCTGGCCGGCGAGGACATGGCCGCCCGCGGCCTGCGGCCCGACGTGGTCGTGCACGGCGGCATGCGGCGCCAGCGCGAGACCGCGGAGGGCCTGCTCGAGGGCCTGCGCGCACACGGCGCCGTCGACTGCCCCGTCGAGGTCGACGAGCGGTGGGCGGAGTACGACGCCGACGCCGTCCTGGAGGCCGCGCGCGTGGCCGGCCTGTCCGCCGAGCACGGGACCCTCGACTCGGCGGGCTCCTCCGACGAGGCCAAGCAGGCCTTCCAGCGGGAGCTCGACGCGGCGTTGGGTCACTGGTCGGGGCTCGAGGCGTTCGCCCGGTACCGCGCCGACGCCGAGGCCGCCCTCGCCGACGCCGCCGCCCGCTCCGGCAGCGGAAGGACGACCCTCGTCGTGTCGTCGGCCGGAACCATCTCACTGGCCGTGGCGACCCTGCTGGCCGACCCGGAGGGCGTCGTCGGGTTGTGGACCCGACTGCAGCGTGTGACGGTGAACACCGGCACGGCCCGTGTCGTGGTGGGTCGGGGCGGAATGACCTGCATCGCGGTCAACGAGCACCAGCACCTCGAACGGGCGGCCGGACCGGATGACCCGCGTCGCCTGATCACCCTCCGGTGAGCGCGCAGCGGGACACGACCTCAGGAGAGACGCCCGATGCCCACGTTCCGACGCGGTCACACGACGATCGCTTACACCGACACCGGCGCGCCCGCCGGTCGTGAGGACGCCCCCGTGGTGTTGTTCGCCCACGGTCTGCTGTTCTCCGGCTGGATGTTCCACCCCCAGATCGCCCGCCTGCGGGACCGCTACCGCTGCGTGACGATCGACTTCCGCGGGCAGGGCAACTCGCCGCGCGCCCTCGGCGGGTATGACATGGACACCCTCACGGTGGACGTCGCCGAGCTGCTGCGGCACCTGCAGATCCCGGTGGTCAACTTCGTGGGGCTGTCCATGGGCGGCTTCGTGGGCATCCGGTTGGCCGCCCGCAATCCCGAGACCGTGCACACCCTCACCCTCATGGACACCGCCGCCACCGCCGAGGAACCGGCCAACCGCCGCAAGTACCGGACCCTGTCGGCGGTGTACCGCGTCGCCGGCATCCGCCCCGTCCGGTCGCGGGTAGCGCCGATCATGCTCGCCGACGCCAACCTCGACGCGCCCTGGGTCGACGAGTGGATGGCGATGCTCGAGCGCACCGACCGGGCCGGACTCGTCAAGGCGATCGAGTCGGTCGCCGATCGGGACCCGTGCGAGGACGAGGCGATCCGGATCATCGCGCCCACGCTGGTCGTGGTGGGCGCCGAGGACGCGGCCACGCCGCCGGAGAAGTCCCGCCGGCTGGTCGAGCTGATCGCGGACTCGCGGTACCGCGAGATACCCGGGGCCGGGCATTCGCCCACCCTGGAACGCCCCGACGAGGTCACCGCCATCCTCGAGGCGTTCCTCTCCGAATACGGCGTGTGAAGACAGGGGAATCGATGCGAGCGGGGCGCTCTGCCGCGGAGATGTCAGGGTCGGCGGGAGGGTGGGTGGGCGTCGTCACCGGTCGGGTCTCCGCCTGGGTGACGCTGGTGGCGGTTCTGCTGGTGAGCGGGGCGGTGTTCGCGTTCGCCTCGTCGGAGAGCTCGTCCGAGGCGCCGCGGACCCTGCCCGACGACTCCGAGGCCGCGCTCGTCTCCGAGATCCAGCGGGAGTTCCCCGACTCCGGCTCGGTGCCCGCGGTCCTCGTGGTGACCCGCGAGGACGGCGCGGAGCTCGGCCCGCAGGGCATCGCCGCCGCGGTCGGCGCCGGTGAGCGCATGTCCGAGGTCGTGGGGACCCCGCCGCAGGGTCCGATCCCGTCGGACGACGGGGCCGCCGCTCTGGTGCTCGTGCCCGTCGACGCGTCGCTCATCTCCGGCGGCGAGGGGCGTGAGCTCGTCGCGGAGATGCGCTCCGTCGTCGTCGCGGGGCTCGACGACGGTCTGAGCGCGCAGCTCACCGGCGGCCCCGCGTTCGCCGCGGACACGGCCGCCGCGTTCGAGGGCGCCGACTTCCGGCTCCTGGCCGCCACCGCTCTGGTCGTCGCGGTGCTGCTCATCATCACCTACCGCTCGCCGGTCCTGTGGCTGGTTCCGCTGCTCATCATCGGCGTCGCCGACCGGGTCGCGGCTCTGCTCGTCTCGTCGGTCGGCGAGGCCGCGGGCGTCACCGTCGACGCCTCGACCTCCGGCATCGTCTCCGTCCTCGTCTTCGGCGCGGGCACCAATTACGCCCTGCTGCTGGTCTCCCGCTACCGCGAGGAACTGCGCAGGACCCGGGACCGCCGCACCGCACTCCGCGACGCCTACCGCGGCGCGGTCCCGGCCGTCCTCGCCAGCAACATCACGGTCGTCCTCGCCCTGCTCACCCTGCTGCTGGCGACCCTGCCCAACTACCGCTCGCTCGGCCTGTCCGCGGCGGTCGGCCTTCTCGTCGCGCTGGTCTACGCGCTCGTCGCGCTGCCCGCCGCCCTCGCGGTGTGCGGCCGCGGCCTGTTCTGGCCGTTCATCCCGCGCCCGGGCCGGCACCACGGTCGCCACGAGGCGGGTTCGGAGCCCGCCACGCCCGAGGGCTTCGACGAGGAGGTGCCCCCCGGGGTCTGGGGCCGCATCGCCGCACGCGTCGTGAAGCGCCCGGTC
The DNA here is from genome assembly GCF_001815995.1 of Dietzia sp. HMSC21D01. Lineage (NCBI taxonomy): Bacteria > Bacillati > Actinomycetota > Actinomycetes > Mycobacteriales > Dietziaceae > Dietzia > Dietzia sp. HMSC21D01. The sequence goes on from NZ_KV824119.1 coordinate 10,422, forward strand.
ACGGTGCTGGTGTCCTGCGTTCTGCTGCTGGCGGTCCTCGCGCTGGGCCTGGTCGGCACCCGCGTCGGCCTGAGCCAGACCGAGCAGTTCCGCACCGCGTCCGAGTCCGCCGCCGGTCTGGAGACCGCGGCCGAGCACTTCCCGGCCGGTGTCACCGACCCGGTCACCGTCCTCACCCGCACCGGGACCGAGGCCGGGGTCGCGGAGGCCGCCCGGGGCGTCGAGGGCGTCGTCTCCGCCCGACCCGCCGGGGAATCGGGAACCGGGTGGAGCCGCGTCACCGTCGTGCTCGACGCCGCCCCCGCCACCGACCGGTCCGAGGACAGCGTGGTCGCCCTGCGCGAGGCGGTCGACACGGTGTCGGGCTCGGACGCACTCGTCGGCGGGTCGGTGGCCGAGGCCGTCGACACCTCCGAGGGCAACATTCGCGACCTGACCCTCATCGCGCCGCTCATCCTGCTCGTGGTGTTCCTGGTCCTCATCCTGGTCCTGCGGTCGTTCGTCGCGCCGCTGCTGGTCCTCACCGCGACCGCGCTGTCGTCCGTCGCCGCGCTCGGGCTCGGCACGTTCGTCACCACCCAGATCCTGGGCTTCCCGGGCCTCGACGTCGCGGTGCCGCTGTACAGCTTCCTGTTCCTCGTGGCCCTCGGCGTGGACTACTCGATCTTCCTCACCATCCGGGCCCGCGAGGAGGCCGGCACCCACGCCACCCGCGAGGCGATGGTCCGCGCCGTCGCCCTCACCGGCGGGGTCATCACTTCTGCCGGCATCGTGCTCGCCTCGGTGTTCGTGGTGCTCGGCGTCCTGCCGCTCATCGTGCTCACCCAGGTCGGCGTGATCGTCGCCCTCGGCGTGCTGCTCGACACCTTCATCGTGCGCACCCTGGTCGTCCCGGCCCTGTTCACCCTCGTCGGGGACAAGGTCTGGTGGCCGGGTGATCCGCGCCGCGGGCACCGGCGTGCCGCCGGCGACGATCGCACCCCCGACGGCACCGGAACCGCCGACCCCGACTCGGGCGGTTCCCATTCCGACACCCCCCGCCACCCAGAGGAGACCCGCGCATGAGCACCACCGCCCGCACCCACGCCGTCCCTGACGCCCTCCCCGACCGCACCTACCGCCACGGCTCCCGCCTCCGCGGGCTCGTGACCGCGCTGGCCGTGGCCCCGCTGTTCGCGGCGGGCCTCGACGCCGCCCC
>NZ_KV824120.1:0-2496 GCF_001815995.1 Dietzia sp. HMSC21D01
ACCACGGGCATCGCCCTGACCCGCCGCGCCGCCGACGCGGTCGCCGAACGCACCGGTCTGCGACTGCCGCGGGTACTCGCCCGCAACGCGGCCGCCCCGGTTCCGCCGGGCGTCGTGCCCGACGCGCCGGGCGTGACACCGTTCCTCACCGACAACGCCGAGTTCTACCGCATCGACACCGCCCTTCGCGTGCCGTCCCTGAGCACCACGGAGTGGCGGCTGCGGATCCACGGGATGGTCGAGCGGGAGATCGAGCTCGACTGGCAGGCGCTCGTGGACCGCGAGGCACGCGACCGCATCGTCACCTTGACCTGCGTGTCCAACGAGGTCGGCGGGGATCTGGTGGGGACCGCGACCTGGACCGGGTTCCCCATCGCCGACCTGCTCGCCGAGTCGGGGCCCCTGCCCGGCGCAGACATGCTGCTGTCGACGTCGGTCGACGGCTGGACCGCCGGGACGCCACTGGAGGCTCTGACGGACGGCCGCGACGCCCTGCTGGCAGTGAGGATCAACGGCGAGCCGCTGCCGTTCGAGCACGGCTACCCCGTCCGCCAGGTGGTCCCCGGCCTGTACGGGTACGTCTCGGCCACCAAGTGGGTCGTGGACTGGGAGGTCACGCGCTTCGACCGTGCCAGCGCGTACTGGACCGACCGCGGGGCGCAGCGCCGCGGCATCGACCGGGTGGAGGTGAGGGTCGACGACGGGCCGTGGCAGGACGCCCAACTGGCGGACGAGTACTCGGTGGACACGTGGCGCATGTGGTCGTGGGTCTGGGACGCCGAACCGGGCCTGCACACCCTCCACGTCCGGGCCACCGACTCGACCGGTGAGGTCCAGCCTGAGGAGCGCAGGGATCCCGTACCCAGCGGCGCCACCGGCTGGCACAACCGCACGTTCCGGGTGGTGGCGGCATGACCCTCCAGGTCACCCGCAGACCGTCGGCGCGGCCACCGGGTCGACCACCCGCGCCGCCGTCGCGCGGTCACGAGCCGGCTGGCACTAGACTGGTCTCCGTGTCCGAGCCAGCCGCCCCGCCGCTGACCGACCCGGGGAGCCTGCTCGAGCTGGCCGCGTCCGGTGATCTCCAGGCCTTCGGTCGTTTCTACGACCTCATGTCCCCACGCGTCTACGGGCTCGCCCTGCGGGTCCTGCGCGATCCGGGGTACGCCGAGGAGACGGTGCAGGAGGTGTTCCTGCAGGTCTGGAAGCAGGTGGCCGACTACCGGCCCTCGCTGGGGTCCGTCCAGTCCTGGGTGCTGACCATCACGCACCGCCGGGCCGTCGACCGCGTCCGCTCCGAGAGTTCGGCCGCCCGACGTGACGAGGTCGACGCCGCCACCGGCACCATCCACGGAGGCGACGTCGCCGACCAGGTCACGGAGCAGATCTCGCGCGACGAGGAGGCCGCCGAGGTGCGCAGGTGCCTGGAGACGCTGACTGACAACCAGCGCGAGTCCATCGAGATGGCGTACTTCTCCGGCCACACCTACCGCGAGGTCGCCGAGAGACTGGGCGCCGCGTTACCCACCATCAAATCGAGAATCCGCGACGGACTCCGTCGCCTGAAGAACTGCCTGGGAGGTGAGCTGTCATGAGCGTTCGTCACCACGATCACCCGTCGACCCCTGACAGCGTCCGCCCCGAGGACCTCGACCTCTACGCCCTGGACGCACTGCCCGAGCACGAGGCCGACGCCGTCGAGGCCGCGCTGGTGGATGCCGCGCCAGAGGATCGGACGTCGATGCTCGCGCATATCGCCTCGACCCGCGAGGTCATGGCCGGACTCGTGGCCGACGCCGGTCTCGACACCGCGCCGCCCGCGCACCTGCGGGAGCGCATCCTCGAGTTGGCGGCGACCTCCTCGCCGTCCGGCCCCACCGGGCCCGTCGGTCCGGGCGACCGCCGCGGCTCCGGGCGGGACGCCGACGGGGGTGCGGACGTCATCGACCTGAGTCGCGAACGCGAGCGCCGACGGCCCGGTTTACTGACGTTCCTCGCGGTCGCCGCGGCCGCCGTGGTGCTGCTGGTCGGTGGTGTGATGATCGGCCGCCTCACCGACGGGACCGGGTCTGAGAACCTACCCACCGCCGCGCCCCCCTCGGGGACGATGCCGCGTCAGGTCACCTCACTGTTGGCGGCCGAGGATCTCGCGGTGGTCCGCGGCCAGGTCGGCGGGACCGGAACCGCCACCGTGCTGGCGTCGAAGTCGGCGGACATGGCCGTCATCTCGATGACGGACCTCCCCGCCCCGCCGGAGGGCCGCGCCTACCAGCTGTGGCTCATGGGCGATCACGAGCCCATCTCCGCGGGAACCATGGAGTCCGGTGAGGTCGGCCCGTCGCCCTCGGCCCGGATCGACGGCATCCGTGACTCAGAGCAGATCGGCATCACCGAGGAGCCCGCGGGTGGTTCGCCGGCGCCGACCGGTCAGGTCCTGCTCGCGCTCGACCTCCAGTGACCCGGTGGGGTCGGCGGGCCGCATAGGCGGCCCGCCGG
>NZ_KV824121.1:0-8718 GCF_001815995.1 Dietzia sp. HMSC21D01
GACCGGTCCCCGCCGCGGCGGCCTCCTCGGCCTCACGAGCCCGGCGGCGCGCGGCGCGGCTGCTCAGTACGGTGTCGTCGGTGATGCGCGGGATCTCACCGGTGAGCTCGGAGACGCTGACGCCCCCCTCCTCGGCACGGCGACGTCGACGCCCGCCCGGCGCGGCCTGCTGCTCTGCGCCCATGCGCTTGAGCAGCTCCGCCACGGTGATCTGCTGGCCCTCAGCATCCTCGGCCATCGTCAGCTCCCCTTCCCGTCGCCGCCCACGTCCCGGTCGAGACGCTGCAGGATCAGCCCCTCTCGCAGGGCCCACGGACAGATTTTCACACTTTCCAACCCCAGTGCACGCATGGCGGCCTCCGCCACCAGCGCGCCCGCCACCACCTGATGCGAGCGGTCGGAGCTGATCCCTTCCAACTCTGCCCTGTCCGCGGCCGTCATGCGGGAGATGAACGCGATCACCTGCCGCAGGCCCGCCGCCGTGAGGATCCGCTCCACGCGCGGCCCCTCCGACGACGGCGCCGCACCCGTGAGCCGGGCCAGCATCCGGAACGTCTTGGAGGTGGCGCACGCCAGGTCCGGCTCGCCCGCGGCGCGGATGGCCCGCGCGGGGCCGTCGAGCTCGGCGTCGATGTAGTCGCGCAGCTGGTTGATGCGCTTGCGCTCGGGCGGATCGGTCTTGAACCAGTCGTGCGTGAGGCGGCCCGCGCCGAGCTGCAGGCTGTACGCCTGCTCCGGCAGCTCGTCCTCCCCGCTGGTCATCTCCAACGAGCCTCCACCGATGTCGAGGTTGACGATCCGCCCCGCGCTCCACCCGTACCAGCGGCGGGCGGCGAGGAACGTCATCCGCGCCTCGTCCTCGCCGGACAGGACGCGCAGCTCGATCCCGGTCTCCCTGGCGACCTTCTCCAGCACCTCGTCGGAGTTGGCCGCGTCGCGCACGGCCGAGGTGGCCAGCGCCATGACCTCACGGCACTTGGTGGCGCGCGCGAGTTCGGCGGCCTCGTTGACCGCGTCGATCAGCCGGGCGATGCCGGTGCGGGAGATGTTGTTGTCCTCGTCCAGGTACTCGATCAGCCGCAACCGGGTCTTGGAGTCGTTCATCGGGGTCGGGTGACCACCCCGGTGGGCATCGACCACCACGAAGTGGACCGTGTTACTGCCCACGTCCAGGACACCTAATCTCACACGACCACCCTAAACGGTCTACGGTCGCAGGTTGTGACCGCCACCGACCGCCCCTCGAACCCGGGTACCCCTCTGCCCGAGGTTCCCCTGGACTTCCCCCGCGAGTGGTACACCTTCCCCGACCCGGCGAACGACGAACACCTCATCTCCGCCGACATGACCTGGCTGCTGTCCTCGTGGACGTGCGTCTTCGGCACCCCCGCCTGCCACGGTATCGAGGCGGGCCAGCCCGACTCCGGGTGCTGCACGCACGGTGCGTTCCTCGCCGACGACTCCGACCGGCGCCGCCTGCGGGCCAACGTCGCCCTGCTCCGGCCCGAGGAGTGGCAGCACCGCGAGGCCGCCGAGCGCGCCGCGTCCGAGGAGGGCGCCGTCCTCGAGTCGTGGCTCGAGGAGGACGAACTGACCGGCGACGACGGCGAGATGGAGCCCGCGCTCAGGACACGCCGCCTAGGCGGCCGATGCGTGTTCTTCAACGACGTCGGATGGCCCACCGGGTCGGGCTGCGCCCTGCACCACCTCGCCGCGCGGACGGGGCGTAACCTCCCCGAATCCAAACCCGACGTCTGTTGGCAGCTGCCGATACGACTCACGCAGGACACCGAGACCCGCGCCGACGAGGTGGAGATCCTCCACACCCGTGTCGGCGAGTACGACCGCCGGGGCTGGGGCCCCGGCGGGCTCGACCTGGACTGGTACTGCACCGGCTCGCCCGAGTCGCATGTCGGCACCGAGCCCGTGTACGTCTCCCTGCGCGACGAGCTGGTCGAACTCCTCGGCGCCGAGGCCTACGAGGTGCTCGCCGCGGCGTGCGGGCGCCGGCGGCAGCTGGGCATCGTCGCCGTTCACCCGGCGACCGAGCGCGCCGCCGGCGGGCGGGGCGGTCAGGACTCGAACTTGTAGCCCAGCCCGCGGACGGTGACCAGGTGCACCGGCTTGCCCGGGTCCGTCTCGATCTTCGAGCGCAGCCGCTTGACATGCACGTCGAGGGTCTTGGTGTCGCCGACGTAGTCCGAACCCCACACCCGGTCGATGAGCTGACCGCGCGTGAGCACCCGGCCCGAGTTGCGCAGCAGGTACTCGAGCAGGTCGAACTCCTTGAGCGGCAGCGTGACCGCCGCGCCGCGGACCATCACCGTGTGCCGCTCGATGTCCATCCGCACCGGCCCGGACTCCAGGACGCCGATCTCCTCGACCGGCTCGGCCTCGGACTCCGCGCCGCGCCGCAGCACGGCCCTGATGCGGGCGATGAGTTCGCGGGCCGAGTAGGGCTTGGTCACGTAGTCGTCGGCACCCAGCTCCAGGCCCACGACCTTGTCGATCTCACTGTCCCGAGCGGTCACCATGATCACCGGCACGCTCGACGTCATCCGCAGGCGCTTGCACACGTCGGTGCCGGACATGCCGGGCAGCATGAGGTCGAGCAGCACGATGTCCGCACCCTCGGACTCGAAGCTCTGCAGCGCGGTCGGGCCGTCCCCCGCCACGTCGACCTCGAAGCCCTCCTTGCGGAGAAGGAACGCCAGCGGATCCGCCAACGAATCCTCGTCCTCCACGATCAGCACCCTGGTCACGGCACCTGGTCCTCTCCTTGTGAGACGTGCTCGGCGGCGGGGGTCGTCCCGTCGCCACCCGGCTCCACGTGGGCCGGGAGTTCGAGTGTGAAGGTCGACCCCGTGCCGGGGCGGCTCCACAGGCTGACAGTTCCGTTGTGGTTCTGCGCGACGTGCTTGACGATCGCGAGCCCCAAGCCCGTCCCGCCGGTCGCCCGCGAACGCGCCTTGTCCACACGGAAGAACCGCTCGAAGACGCGGGCCTGGTGCTCGGGGGCGATCCCGATGCCGCGGTCGGTGACGCGCAGCATCACGGTGTCCCCGTCGATACCCCGGGTGATCGACACCGGCGTGCGCTCGGGCGAGTAGTTGACCGCGTTGGAGACGAGGTTGGTCAGCGCCGTGACCAGCAGGGTCCGGTCGCCCTTCACCTCGAGGCCGGACGGAGCGTCGGTGATGAGCTCGATCCCCGCCGCCTCCGCCGTCGACGCGGACCGGCGCAGTGCCTCGTCCACCACGTCGTCCACGTCCACCGGCTCGGGGTCTCGGATCCGCTCGGCGCCCTGCAGCCGCGAGAGCTCGATCAGCTCGGAGACCATCTTGCCCAGCCGTTGGGCCTCGCTCACCACGCGTCCGCCGAAGTACTCGACGGAATCCGGGTCGTCCTTGGACTCCAGGAGCGCCTCCGCGAGCACGGCCATCGCCCCGACCGGGGTCTTGAGCTCGTGGGAGACGTTGGCGACGAAGTCGCGGCGGGCGGCCTCCATGCGGCGATGCTCCGAGTCGTCATCGGCGAACACCACCACGAACTGCTCGTTGTACTCGCCGAGGATCTCGCTGCGCCCGCTCACCGAGGGGATGCGCCGTCGACCGGTGAGGATCTTGGCGGGCAGGTCGAAGCGCGTGGGTTCACCGGTCGTGAAGGTCGCCTGGGCGGCCAGCCACACCGTCTCCACCAGGAGTCGGTCGTCGACGATCCCCAGCTCCGCCGCGCGACGATTGTAGAGGACCACGTCCTGGTGCCGGTCCACCACGGCCAGCGCGTACGGCGCCTGCAGGTAGACCCCCTGCAGCACCTCCAGCCTGCTCGGCCCGGCCTGCTCGGCACGGCGACGCTCCGTGCGTCGGTTGATCAGCGGGACGACGAAGCCGCCCACGACGAAGCCGATGACCCCGGCGACGATCGCGAGGAAGATCCCCAGACTGACCTGCACGGCCCCGATCCTACGGGGCCCCGCCCGCGCCGCCCGAATCGGCGAACCCCCGTCCACCGGCGGGAAGTCCGCTGGTGGACGGGGGTTCACGGCCCGTTCACCGGGCCTTCACCTGCGACGGGCCGTCCGACCGCCCCGGGGTCGGGGATGCCGCCGCGTGCGCTACTTGCCGCCCTGGTCGGCGACCGCGGCCGCACCCGCGGCAGCGGCCTCCGGGTCGAGGTAGGTGCCGCCCGGGTTGGCGACCAGACCGGACTCGTCGAACCGGTACACCAGCGGGATCCCGGTGGGGATGTTCAGGCCCGCGATGTCGTCGTCCGAGATTCCGTCGAGGTGCTTGACCAGTGCGCGCAGCGAGTTCCCGTGCGCGGCGACCATCACCGTCTTGCCCTCCGCGAGCTTCGGCGCGATCTCGGCGGCGTAGTACGGGATGAAGCGGTCCACGACGTCCTTGAGGCATTCGGTCAGCGGCACCTCCGGCAGATCGGAGTACCGGACGTCGCTCGTCTGCGAGTACTGGTTGTCCGCGTCGATCGGCGGCGGCGGGGTGTCGTAGCTGCGGCGCCACAGCATGAACTGCTCGTCGCCGAACTCCTCCTTGATCTCCGCCTTGTTCAGCCCCTGGAGCTTGCCGTAGTGCCGCTCGTTGAGCTTCCAGTGGCGGATGACCGGCACCCAGTGGCGGTCGCACGCGTCCAGCGCGATGTTCGCCGTGGTGATCGCACGACGCAGCAGCGAGGTGTAGAGCACGTCGGGCAGGATCCCCGCCTCCGCGAGGAGCTCGCCGCCGCGGACCGCCTCCTCTCGTCCCAGATCGGTGAGGTCGACATCGACCCAGCCCGTGAACTGGTTGGACGCGTTCCACTGGGACTGCCCGTGACGCAGGAGGACGAGTGTTCCGTAAGCCATACGCTCATTATGACCTGCCGCCGGAGGACTACGGTGCAGACATGACCGCACTCGCCGGAGCCGACACCCCCGCACACCCCGACCGGCCGTGGACCGTGCACTACACCCCGGGCACGACGCACGACCTCGACTACGGCACCACCACCCTCATCGACCAGTTCGATGCCGCCGTCACCGCCCACGCCGACCGGCCCGCCACCGAGTTCTTCGGCCGCCTGACCAGCTACTCCGATCTCGGCCGCCGGGTCCGCCGCGCCGCAGAGGGCCTGCGCCGGCTCGGCGTCCGGCCCGGCGACCGCGTCGCGGTGCTGCTGCCGAACTGCCCCCAGGGCGTGGCCGTCTTCTACGCGGCCCTGCGCATCGGGGCGATCGTCGTCGAGCACAACCCCCTGTACACCGCCGACGAGCTCGAGGGCCCCTTCACCGACCACGGGGCGAAGGTCGTCGTGACGTGGAACGTCGTCGCCGACGTCGTGCGTGATCTCGCGGACCGCCCCGGCACCCGGATCGAGCACGTCCTCGCCGTCGACCTCCTCGACGCCTTCCCCACCGCCAAGCGACTCGCGCTGCGACACCTCCCCGTGCCTGCGCTGCGCGCCTCCCGCGCCAAGCTCTCCCGACCGGCGCCCGGCACCCTCGACTGGGGCGAGCTCGAGACCGGCCCCGAGCTCGACTTCTCACACCCGCGGCCCGCCGCCGACGACGCCGCGCTCATCCTCTACACCTCCGGCACCACCGGGACCCCCAAGGGCGCCGTGCTCACCCACGCCAACCTCGTCGCGAACGCCACCCAGGGTCGCGCCTGGGTCCCCGGGCTCGAGCCCGGCCGCGAGCGCTTCCTCGCGACCCTGCCCATGTTCCACGCCTACGGGGTGACGATGTGTGTGGTGTTCGGCATCGCCCAGGGAGCGCGCCTGCAGTTGGTGCCGACGCCCGACATGGACCTCGTCATGCCGATCTTCGCCAAGAACCTGCCCACCTTCATCCCCGCCGTGCCGCCGATCTACACCCGCATCCTCGAGGAGTCGGCCAAGCGCAGGATCTCCCTGCAGGGCGTGCGGTTCTCCTTCTCCGGCGCCATGAGTCTGCCCGCCGACCTCATCGAGAAGTGGGAGTCCGCCACCGGCGGCCTGTTGGTGGAGGGGTACGGGATGACCGAGACCTCGCCGATCATCGTGGGCAATCCCATGTCGACGGCGAGGCGGGCCGGCGCGATCGGCGTGCCCTTCCCCGACACCGACATCCGGATCGCCGATCAGGACGATCCGTCGAGGGACGTACCGCGCGGCGAGCCCGGTGAGCTGCTTGTCAAGGGCCCGCAGGTCTTCCGCGGGTACTGGGGCAACGAGGAGGCCACCGCCGCGACGTTCCACGACGGCTGGCTGCGCACCGGCGACATCGTGGTGCAGGATCCCGACGGCTTCCTGCGCGTGGTCGACCGCATCAAGGAGATGATCGTCACCGGCGGCTTCAACGTCTACCCCTCTGAGGTGGAGGCGGTCCTGCGCACAGCCCCGGGCATCGCGGACTGCGCGGTGGTGGGTCGTCCCGCCGCCGACGGGGGCGAGCAGGTCGTGGCCGCGGTGGTGCTCGAGCCGGGGGCGACGCTCGACGTCGACGCGGTCCGCGCGCACTGCCGGGCCTCGCTGACCGGGTACAAGGTGCCACGCGAGTTCGTCGAGGTCGACGACCTGGCCCGCAACCCGATGGGCAAGGTCCTGCGCAAGAAGGTCGCCGAGCAGATCACCGACTAACCGCCCGCGCGCGCCGGGCGCCGGGCGTCGGGCGTCGGGCGCCTACTCCGGCTGGGGCAGGTCCTCGGTGAGGTGGCGGAACGCGTCGAGGTTGCGCAGCGGCTCACCGCGCGAGACCCGCCACTCCCATTCGCGGCGGATCGACGTGTGGAAGCCGGTCTCGAGGATGATGTTGAAATCGTGGTCGGCGGCCTCGAGCACCTGACCCAGCACGCGGTCGAGCTCCTCCTCGGTCACCGCGACGAGCGGCATCCTGCCGACGAGGTAGATGTCGCCGTTGTTGTCCAGCGTGTACGCCACCTGGTACAGCCGACGATTGCGGCGCAGGAGATACTTGTAGACCTTCTCGAAGTCCTCGTCCGGGTTGCGGCACACGAACGCCTCGACGCGCACGCTCTCCTTGTTCACCGTGAGATGGCAGGCGGTCTTGAGCCGCTTCTCCCCCGGCAGCTGCACGACGAAGGTGTGGCCGTCGGCCAGCGTGGACTCGATCTCCCGCTCCACGAGGAAGTCGTGGATCCGGTCCACTGTGGGCTGGTCGAAGTCGGGCTCGCGGGTCTCGTCGCTCATGGTGGGGCTCCTTCGGCGGTGGGGCGCGTCGTCCCTCGTGTCTACTCGAACTTCTGTCTACGCGAATGACGCCCACGAGGGGTTCGGTGCCCGCGCTCCGGCGGATGGTCCGGGCGGCCGGGCGCGGTCAGGACGCCGCCTCCGCACGCCGGGCGTGGTCAGGACGCCGCCGCCTCTGCACGCCGGGTCCGGTAGGCGGCCATCGTGCCCGCGTACGACTCCAGCAGTCCGTCGGCCGTGGAGTCCCAGCTGAACCCGGAGGCGTGCACCGGGGCGGCCCGCGACATGGACAGGCGCAGCTCGTCGTCGTCGAGCAGTCCCGCCAACACGTCCGCCCACCGACGCGGGTCGTGCCCGTCCACGGTGAGCCCGGTGCGGCCGTCGGCGACGGCCGTCGGCAGCCCGCCCACAGCGGCGGCGACCACGGGCGTCCCGCACGCCTGCGCCTCGAGCGCGACGAGCCCGAACGACTCCGAGTACGACGGCACCGCCACGATGTCCGCGGCGCGGTACACGTCCACCAGCTCCGACGGCGGGCGCGGCGCGAGGAAGTTCACGCGGTCGGCCACGCCCAGTTCCTCGGCGAGCTCCATGAGCGACCGCGGCCGCTCCATCCCGGACCCGCTCGGCCCGCCCACGACCAGCAGGCGGACGTCGCGGTGGGGTTGCGCGCGCACGATCTCGGCGAGCGCGCGGACGATCACGTCGGGGGCCTTGAGCGGCTGGATGCGGCCGACGAAGGCGATGACCTCGGTGCGCTGCGCCAGGCCCAGCGCGCGGCGGGCCCGCTCGGTGCCGCGCTGCGTGCCGGGCGTGTACTGGTCGAGGTCGGCGCCGGGCGAGACGACGTCGATGTCGGCCGGGTCGGCGTCGTAGAAGCGGACGAGTTCGTCGCGCTCGCCGGTGGTGTTGACGACCAGGCGGTGCGCGGCGTCGACGATCTGTTGTTCCCCGATGCGCCGGGACTCGGGCTCGGGCGTGTCACCGGCGGCGAGCACGGAGTTCTTGACCTCGGCGAGGGTGTGCGCGGTGTGTACGAGGGGCACGCCCCAGTGCTCGGACGCCACCAGCCCGGCCTGACCGGACAGCCAGTAGTGGGAGTGGATGAGGTCGTAGTGGCCGGGAGCCTGGCCGGCCTCGGCGCGCATGACGCCGGCGACGAACGGGCACAGCTGCGTGGGCAGGTCCTCCTTGCGCAGGCCCTCGAACGGCCCGGCGACGATGTTGCGGACCAGGACGCCGTCGCCGGCCTCCTCGACGGGCGGCTGGGAGGAGTGGGTCGCACGGGTGAAGATCTCGACCTCCACGCCGCGGCGGGCCAGCCGGCGGGCGGTCTGCAGGACGTACACGTTGAGGCCGCCGGCGTCGCCCGTGCCCGGTTGGGCGAGCGGGGAGGTGTGGAAGGACAACACCGCGATGCGTCGGGGCAGCGGGTGCGCGGCGCCGCGGTCGAGCTCGGAGACGGTCACCCGCTCGATTGTGCCCCCGCCCGCGCCGGGGTGCACGTCGCGCGGGGCGGGGTGCACCTCG
>NZ_KV824122.1:0-6862 GCF_001815995.1 Dietzia sp. HMSC21D01
GTACGTGCGGGTGTCGGCCGCGGATCAGAATGAGGCGCGTCAGCTCGAGGCGGTTGGGGAGTGCGATCAGGTCTACGTGGAGAAGCAGTCGGCTCGCTCTCGTGCTGATCGGGTGAAGCTCGCCGAGTGCATCAGGTACCTGCGCGATGGTGACGAGCTGGTTGTCGCGTCGATGGACCGACTCGCCCGGTCTCTGGTCGACCTCAAGCAGATCGTTGGTGAGATTACAGCCAAGGGCGCGAGCGTTGAATTCGTCCACGAGCGGGCCGTCTACGCCGCCGGTGCCCAGGATCCTCGAGCAGATTTGATGCTCTCGCTGCTCGGGGCGTTCGCTGAGTTTGAACGGGCCATCATTCGCGAACGCCAGGCCGAGGGGATCGCCATCGCTAAGGCAAAGGGCAAGTACAAAGGACGCAAACGCGTCCTGACCGACGAGCAGATCGACAAGGCCCGCGCCCGCGTCGAAGCGGGGGAGGGGCCATCGGCGATCGCCCGCGATCTCGGAGTCGGGCGCTCCACGCTGTACCGCGCCCTCCAGCCTCACACGCCGTGACCGCCGATGAGCGGTCTCGTTGCACTGTTCAGGGCCCTGCGGGCGAGGGAGTGGCCGATACTGGGGCGGTGACCGAAGTTCATCTGAAGGGCCGACTGGTGTGTCGCGACGAGCGCGAAGCCGCTCTGGTCGCCGATCATCTACTGCGTCACATCGAGCTGACGCGAGCTGAGCAGGGCTGCAGGTCGTTTACTGTGACCCCAACCGAGGATCGTCTGGTGTGGCGCGTCGAGGAGGTCTTTGACGACGCCGCCTCGTTCCGCAGGCATCAGGACCGAGTTCAAGGCAGTGCGTGGGGGGCAGCCACCGCAAACATTGAGCGCGACTACTCCATCACGGGGATCTGACTCGATATGACTGTCGCAGAAGCCGGCACGGCCGCGGTGATCCCGCTGGCCTACGACATCGTGTGGCTACTCGTCGTCTTGGTGTGGCTGCTAATCCCGATCGCGATCGCCGTCACGGAACGGCGTCGGGGAGCGTCGTGGCCCGAAACGTTTCTGTGGTTCATGGTGGCGTTCCTGCTGCCAGTCGTGGGGCTGATCGTCTGGGCGCTGTACCGAACAGTCGGCGCGAGACGGGCAACCTCACGTTAAGTATCGCGCCATCAGGAGTTACGAGGGCTGGATCCCGTGTCGGACCGCCAAACAGTACTCATGGAAAGACGCCATCGAGCGTGCAATGGGCGGGCGGGTAAGTGAATGGACTGGCGACCGTCCCACAACCAAGGAAATGAGAGAGCGAGCGCCATACCGATGCATCGGCGTCCCTCGTAGCGAGAGGCGGGTAGGACTCTCGGCATCGTTTGGCGGGTTGTCGCGGCTTCCGTTGGCGAAGAAGACTGATGGAACGGGCCCTCTTCGGGAGCCGGCCTAGTTCTGTCCGTTGAGCACGGTGTCAAGTGAGAAGTTGGAGCTGAGCGAGATCCTCATAGAAGAAACTGGTGTCCATCGACTCAGTGTGGGTGCCTCGTGGCCCGAGTGTGTCCTCTCTGAACACTGCGACTTCGCCCCAATCGTGAGATGATCGGTTGCATGGCTTTACTGCTGCGACCACCACAATACCGTGACGAAGTAACACTACGACGCATTCACGAACAACTGCGTCGAGATGACTTTACCTTCCTACCGATGGAGGGAACCTGGGACGAGTTTCTTGAAAGAGTCGATCGAGAGGCATCCGGAATTGAACTTCCGCCGGGTCGCGTTAGAGCCGAGTTTCTCGTCGCTGAAGTTAACGGGGTCCCGATCGGGCGCGTATCGATTCGCCATCAGCTCAACGACTATCTCCTCACATTCGGCGGACATGTGGGGTACGCCGTGGCACCGGAACACCGTCGGCGTGGATACGCTACCGAAATCCTACGCCAGTCCATCGCACGGCTGCGAACTATCGGGGTAGAACAAATACTAGTGACGTGTGACAAGAACAACAGCGCATCGCGAGCCGTAATTGAGACCTGTGGGGGCCAGCTCGAAAGAATCAGTACTACCGAAGGTAGAAGCACATGTCGTTACTGGATTTCAGCGAACTCCCACCATTGCCCCGGTGATTCAATTGGATCTAGTCGTTTCAGGGTTTAGCAGCGCGAGTAATCCCGCAAGGACCGATAGCGCGCTAACCACGAGTACGGCGCCAGCTGGCCCCATCACGGCGACCGCAGACGACACAATTGGTGCACAAGCTAGAGCAATCAATCGTCCAGATGTCGCCCTCGTCGCCAACACGGTCGCACGAGTTCCCTCTGCAACACCTTTATTCATAATCACATCGTAGTAAACGAATGCCGCTCGGTAGATCCAGAAATATAGGACAGTAGCTGCAGCCTGAACTGGCCACAATGGCAAATAGAGAATAGCGAACCACAAGAGGGGCGGCACAGCTATTGCTACTGGCAACAGCCAACGTTTCCGATCGAATGAGCTAAGCAGTCCGCTAATTCCGGATTGGACTACCAGAATAATCACGAAAATAAGACCGAACACAATACCCGTCGCAAACTCTGACGACAGTACGGGCCCGGAACGATTGATGGCCAGTTGCCAGTACTGGATTGCAATCTGGAATCCGGCGTATAAAATTCCGCCAACGAGCAATGGTGCCAGGACGCCGCGATGTGAATCCCTGAGCGTCCTAATCATCAAGCGCAATGTACGTACCGTTCCATCCGCCTCTGCCTCAGGCAAAGGTGGGAACTTAGCTGAGTACCATACGTATGACGTGAAAATAACCAGGCAAGCCGCAGAGGCAATCAACCACGTTGTAGTGGGTGCAATGCCGTAAATCAATCCGCCAAGGCCGGCAGATACAGCCATTGCTCGGAACTCAAAGTTATTTAAACGGCTGATATCTTGCGCCAGATTATCTGATTCATTTCGGTTATTGTCTTTATGATGGGCAATCGATCTGTCGACAAACTCCGCGTGCAAAGCGCCCGCCATCAGCGCCAACGATAATGCATTGCATAACTCCGCAACGTACAAGGTTGGAATACTAGTAGAAACGGCAGTCAGGAGTAACCATAATGCGCCCAGGATAATTGCGATTGCTATTGGCCATCGTCGACTAACTCGATCAGATATCCAACCGAGCGGGACTTGGATTACTAGCATTGCGCCCGCTTGGAAGGCCTTCAGATAGAATACATGCTCCGGCTGCACCCCCTTGCTTACAAGGTAGAGCGCACTTGTCGCGCCGATGAACATTCGAGCTGCCCCAAAGGCGGCGCTCACGTACAGAACAACCCGAGCCGACGCCCCATTAGACAGCTGCCTTCTATGACGCGAGGTTCGCAAATCTGCTGTTCTAGTCGAACTGTTGTGTTTCAAAGTATAGACCAGTCTTATTTAATCCAATTCGGCGATTGAGGCTTACGGGCGTGGCGAAACCGCCTAGATAGCACAGTATGTCGTCGACCGCCAGTCCAGATGCGACGAGATTGGTCCAAGCGTGGCTCGGCGCTTGCGTCTTAGCTTTAGGGGCGGGAGGTGCGTGTTCACTGCGATCCACATGCTCAGTCGAAGACTGCTTTGCGATGAATGAACTGCCGCTATTCCATCCAGGCGACCCGAGTGCGGGCACCACCATGGGGCCGATTACCGGCATGTCGCAAACGTAACCGACTGGAAGATAGGGGAGCCCTCGACGAAGAGCAATTCGGTCTAGCCATTCAATTATCTGCGGCGGAGAATCCGCGCTCAATGCCGCGAAGTCACAATGCGGCAATGCTTCCGCAAGGACGTCCTCGTCAGTGATATCTGCGTGAATAACTCGCACTTCCGTGACGCTATTGAGATTACGAAGCTCCCGCGCCAACACATCGATTTTTGGGAGTCCAACATCGGCTTCTCGAAACATTATTTGGCGAGTTAGATTTGACTCTTCGATAGTGTCACAGTCGATTAGGGTAATATACCCGATACCAGAACTCACTAACGCCGAGGACAGGATATTGCCTATCCCTCCGCATCCTATTATTGCTACGTGCGCGGCGGAGATTCGTTCTTGCGTTTCGCTAGGATTGCCACCAGCGTAATTGTAGTAGAGTTTTGGTCGGTCGTAGCGGTCTGAAGGATCCCGGTCTTCGGTCATTGTCAGGTGCGCAGATGTGAGGATTCCGATAACGTCCCGCTTCTCAGTCTCGGTCCCATCTGTGTTTCGTAGGGCATTGGTGAGCTGCGCCTTCGATAGGCCACCCGAACGAAGAGACTCAAGAACTCCTACCGCGGCAGCAGTTAGAGTTGGTGGCAATGTGCCAGGTATAACTTGTTGTTTCGTTCCCCCGCATACGTAAAGATCGGCACCAATCCAACCCCAAGATACGTATGGAGCTAACGTTAGTAGTTTGTTCTCGACATTAGGGTGTGTATCTGAACTGATGGACATGCTGCCTTTTGTTAGACGGGGGCTTTATTTGGAATGGCAATGCCGATGCTCGACGCCGAAAGGGCGTCGAGCATCGGCACGTCTACATCAATTGTGGTGGTCGAAGTTCATTTCCATCTCCTTTCGTGTTGGACTGCCGTCACGGTAGTCATATCCGTAAGTGGGTGTCAATAGAGACATTGTTGAAATGTACATGGCATTGTCCGGATTTAGGGCAGCATTCAGTAGGCAGTCTGCTTTTACGCATGATCTAGCTGGCTCGAGTAGTGCCCGTCCGCCTATGTGTGGAGATCGCACATCAGGTCCTGCGCGCTCACTAGCGCATTCCCTCGGGTCGCTCGGAGTGCGAACGCGCGCGCTAGCGAGAGGCGGGCGGCGAGCTTTGTTCACGCCGTGTGGGACGAAGGTGAGTAGTGGCGATCGATCGAAACAACTCGCGCGTCAAGACGACGTGCGGCGAAAGCTTAGTAGGGCCACCGCTGGATTCGATATGAGGCGAGCCTGGCCCTCCAAGGGGGCTGCACTCGGATTCGTGCAGGAACCAACGCAAGATTCACGTCCGTGCCTTTCCGTTCAGGTACCTGTGTGCGAGGTACACGTTGAGCAGACGCGAGAGCGTCAGGTATCGGACTCGGTAGTGATTGTCCAGGCATCTCCGCGACCTCTTGGGGCCCGAGAATGTGTGCCAGAACTATCTCTCCCATACCGTTGCGCACCAGTCCCGGCCTCTCACCGGGTTCCCTGAAATCCGCGCTGGGCGTGGATGACCGCTCTCGGGCCGCACAGTACCATGCGGGCTTGGTGGTGTGGTGGGAAACCGCGTGTCCCGGTGAGGAACTGAGACACAACATTCACTGCTCAACGTCTGGACTTCGTGAGTGCCGGACCGCTCAGACGACGAAGCGAACGACTCCGCACGTTATATGAGATGTGTGCTTGGCGGTGATGGCGTAGACTGAGGGCACAACGGGCCGGATACCGGAACGTTGCCAGCCGAGGGCTCCCGCGAGGGGGCCCTCGTTTATGTCAGGGTCTCCAGGTCCGTTGACGGTGAGTGTCCTGGTAGATGAGCCCAGCGAGCCTGTCGGTGACGGCCTGGGCTCGAGGGTGTTGGGTACGGACTGCTTGCGCACGGTGGTGGATGTAGACGGCCATGTCCGCGGCTTGCAGGCCGGGTGTGTGCCTGGAGTCGGCGAAGTTGATGGGTGCGGAGATGTTTTTCAGGCGACTGGGGCGGTAGCCGCCGGTGCCGAAGTCTTGGTAGGCGCTGAACTGGTCTTGGTGTTCTGCGCTGGTGGCGATCTCGTCGGCGATGATGATCGCTTGCTCGCCTGCGCCGTGCCGGGCGGTGTAGTTGTCGATCTGTTCGAGGAGGTGCCTGAACACCACGGTGTGTGGTTGTTGCGGGTACCGGTAGCGGGCGTTGAGGCGTCTGACGTCGACGCCTTCGAAGAGGTAGCGGACGCCAGCGTGTTGAGCAGCCCGTAGGACGGCGGTGTAGAGGCCCGCGGCCTCGCGATGTTTGCCGCGAAGGGCGGCCCAGTCTCCTGCCCCGCCCATGATCTCGTGTCCGTGGAACTCTGCGGCGAGCTTGGTCCCGTGCTGTGCGGACGTTCGCTCTGTGATGTGGGCGTAGAGCTGGTGTAACTGTTCCCACCGGTCGTACTCGGCTATCGCCGCCCCGATGTAGTAGAGCTCCTGGTCGTAGGACTCGTCGACGTAGGCGATCAGCACGTGGTCCATGGTCGCACTCGCCTCTGGCGGACCAGACAGGACAGGCTCGGTCGCATCGACTGGGCCTGTCCCTATGCCATCTTGTCCAGCGCTTGTTTCGCGCCGATCGTCGAGACGTAGACGGTCGCCCAGGCGACGGCCCCCAGGAGCGCTTCCCCGAGGTCGAGAAGTGACGTCCACGAGAGCAGTACAAGCCCGACCCCGCACGCGAGCGCCAGTGCACTGCCGGCCTCGGCGACGCGCAATACGTCGCGGCGCGGCTTGGCTCGAAGGGCTGCCCAGGCCCACCCCCGGGCGCTCCAGCCCACAGCGCCGATCAGCACACACATGATCGCCGCCGTCACGATTACCACTCGTCCGACATCTTCCATCGTCAACTCCTGTCTCGAGGTGTACGTGCAGACCATAAACCCGAGTCATGCCGCGCCCGCCGTCCTCGAAGGCGGAAGCCCGGCGGCGCCGTCGTGGTCAGCGCTCGATCCTCGACAGGGACGCGGGCATCGACTATTCTGGGAAACACGGGTAACGTAGTCAGTTGCCGGTTACTCGTTACCCACGTTGAGGGAGGCGCCACGATGGCGACGTCGGAGAAGATCGCCCACGCCTACGGCACGCTGGTCGCGCGCGGCGACAAGATCACCGTCCGGGCCGTGCAGCGCGAGGCGGGGGTGCGGATCGGCGAGGTGGCGG
>NZ_KV824123.1:0-1886 GCF_001815995.1 Dietzia sp. HMSC21D01
CTCGATCCAGCGGGCCCGAGAATCTGCAGGCTACAAGGGGTATGTCACAAACATCGCCCCGGCCGTGATGGACGGCCATGCCGTCGTGGCGGCCTATCACGACCTCTGGAAAGTCGAGCAGTCCTTCCGTATGGCCAAGGCTGACCTGAGGGCCCGCCCGATCTTCCACCGCACCCGCGATGCGATCGAAGCTCACCTCACCGTCGTGTTTGCCGCCCTGGCCGTGGCGCGGCACCTGCAGGACCTCACCGGCATGTCGATCAAGAAGATCGTCACCACCCTGCGGCCCCTGCGCACCGTCACCGTTGCCATCGGCGACCACGAAATGCTCGTCGAACCCACAATCTCGGACGCCGCGCGAGCCGTCATCGACGCGATCAACTCAGGGTGACACTAAAACTTGTGGAAGTCAGGTCAGGCTGCAGTCGATCAAGCCGACACCGAGTACCGCACACTGCGCCAAGAACACCGACTGGCCACAGAGACCTACGAGGCAACTCGTCAACCCGAAGGGTTCAATTTGGCACTACAAGTCCTGACGTTTCTCGCAATTGCGGGAATGGCAATACCTGTCATTTTAATGAGCCTCGGGCCTACTTCGCTCCCACTTTGGGGGCGCATTGCAGTAACCGCCAGCTTCTTCGTCGGGGTCGCACTTCTACTCCGCTTTCTCTTCGTATACGCGAGCTTTCTCAAGCTAGATGGTCGGCCCGATCTTCCGGTGAACGCCTTCGGCCTCATTTGGGGCCGCCGACGCACTCAAGAGTCGACTGCCAATACAGGACATTAATCAGCCCCAACAATCGGCTAGCTGCTACGCCACAACGGTTTCGGCCTTGACCTTGTCACAATGTCAAGGTTGATGATCGAGATATGAGAATCGGTCAGGTCGCCCAGATCGTCGGCATCAGCGCACGCAGCATCCGGCACTACCACCGGCTCGGAGTGATCGCCGAGCCCGCCAGGACCTCCGGCGGGTACCGCGAGTACGGCGTCGCCGACCTCGCCCGCATCGCGCGGATCGCGTTCCTGTCCGACTCCGGTGTACCGCTCAAGGAGATCGCAGCGCTCCTCGAGCCGGAGGTCGGCGACCCCGTGACAGACCTCGCTGCGATTCGCGACGGCATCGACGAGAGAATCGCCGCCCTCACCCGCCAGCGCGACCGCCTGGACGCCATCGCCCAGCGCGCGGCCGCCGGGTTGCCCCCGGGCCTGCTGCCCGAACCCGTCGCCCGCGCGCTTGACCTCTGCCGGTCGGAGGCGAGCGACGATCCGGGCCTGGCGGCCCTCGTGGAGCTCGAACGCGACATGCTCGACCTCGCGGCCCTCCGCGGCGACCTTCCCGACGAACTCGCCACCGCGTATGCCGCCCTCGCGACCGACGGAGACCGGCGCCGTAGGTACCTCGACCTCCTCGCGGGGTTTCACCGCGTCAAAGGCCGACGCCCCGCCGACGTCGAACCGGAGATCGCCCGGCTCGTCGAGAGTCTGATCGCCGACCCGACCATCCGCTCGATCATCACCGGCGCCTCGGCAGACATGGACGACTCGCTCACCGGGCCCACGCTCGAGCAGCTTCTGCCCGACCCGGCCCAGCGCGAGGTGCTGCGCCGCACCTTCAGCGCCCTGGGAGTCGAGCTATGAACAGCAGACTGGTTCCGCTGATCGCCCTCGTCGTCGTCGCCACCGATGCCGTCCTCCTGGTGACCGGCACGATCGGGCCCGCCGTCGCGCTCGCCCTCTTCCTCATCGTGGAGATCCCCCTCGGCGCGCTCGCCGTCACCGGCTACGTCCGCCGCTACCGCGCGCACCGCGCCCGCACGGAGACCCACCGCGAGGCGCTGCGCGCGCTGGCCGCCGACGATCCCTACCTGCGCCTCGGCGCG
>NZ_KV824124.1:0-4988 GCF_001815995.1 Dietzia sp. HMSC21D01
CGACCGCCGACTCGACGCCCTCGGCCTGGCCCCGCCGCCGCTCGACCTGCCGCCCGGGGTCCGCACCGATCTCCGCGCGTTCTTCGCCGGAACCGTCGACCCCACGGCCGTGACGATCCGGCGCGGCCACGTCCCCGGGATCCCGCACCCGCGTGCGTTCGCGTTGCCCGGGCTGATCTACCTCGGCGCCGACCCCGGCGTCGTCGGCATCGCGGGCCTCGACGGCACCGTCCGCCCACGGGCGACCCCGACCCTGGTCCACGAGCTGGTCCACATCTGGCAGGGGCGTTTCCTCGGCCCGCGGTACGTCGTGCGGGCCCTGGGCGAACAGATCCGGCTCGGGCGCCGGGCGTACGACTGGCGGGCCGTGCTCGACCAGCGGGCCGCTCTGCCGGTGGAGGCCCACGCCCAGCTCGTGTCCGACGCCTACGCCGCCCGCTACGGCCCTCCCCGGCAGCCGGCCCTCTCCGGGCGGGACGAGCACCTGCGGGCGGTCGAGGAGGTACTGTCCGGTCTGCGCGCCGGTGACGCGAGCACCCTGCGGGGGCGGACGGTTTAGGGACTGACCACCTCGTCGTCGTACCGTATCAGTCGTGACCGGCACCAACCCAGACGGTATCCCCGCAGACGGTATCGACCCCGACGACCTCGAGACGTGCCTGCGCGTCCTCGACCGGGCCGCGGCGCTCGGCGAGGACCATCCCGACTCCATCCGGGTGCAGCGGTCGGTGGGCCACATGTTCAAGCTCCTCAAGAAGGCGCGGCGCGCCGAGGTGCGCCGCGCGCGCCAGGAGGCCGACAAGGCCGTCATCGAGGCCACGGCGACCGGCTCCCCCACGCGCATCGACGACGAGACCGCCGGCATCCGTCTGGTCTCCAACACGCCGGGCGCCGTCGCCGGCCACCTGCAGCGCGCGGTCGCCTGCTACGTGTGCAAGCAGCTCTACACCCAGGTCGACGCCTTCTACCACCAGTTGTGCCCGGCCTGCGCGGCGGTCAACCGCGCCAAGCGCGACCCGCACATGGACCTCACCGGCCGGCGGGCCCTGCTCACCGGCGGCCGCGCCAAGATCGGCATGTACATCGCGCTCATGCTGCTGCGTGCGGGCGCCGACGTCACCATCACCACCCGCTTCCCGCGCGACGCCGTGCGCCGCTTCGCGCAGATGGACGACTACCCCGACTGGGCGGACCGCGTCCACGTGATCGGCGTGGACCTACGCGACCCTGCGCAGGTGGTGGCGCTGGCCGACGAGGTGGCCGCCGGCGGGCCGCTGGACATCCTCATCAACAACGCCGCGCAGACGGTGCGCCGCTCCCCCGGCTCCTACTCGGGCCTGGTGGAGGGCGAGTCCGCGCCCATCACCGGCCGCGCCGCGGACATCCCCATGGTCACCATGGGCCGCACCTCCGAGCTGCACCCCGCCGCGCTCATGGGCGGCGAGTCGGCACTCATCGGCAGCGAGGAGGCCGAGCGGGAGGCCGACCACATCGCCACCCTCGCGCTGCAGGGCGGCTCGGCGTCGCTGGAGCGCATGGCCGCCGGCACCGCGATCGACGCCGGCGGGCTGCTGCCGGACGTGGTGGACCACAACAGCTGGGTGGCCACGGTCGAGCAGGTCGAGCCGATGGAGATGCTCGAGGTGCAGCTGTGCAACTCGGTCGCCCCGTTCATCCTCGTCTCCCGCCTGCGCCCGGCACTGGCGGCCTCGAAGGCGCGCCGAAAGTACGTCGTCAACGTCTCGGCCATGGAGGGCCAGTTCTCGCGCCGGTACAAGGGCGCCGGGCACCCGCACACCAACATGGCCAAGGCGGGCCTCAACATGCTCACCCGCACCTCCGCGGAGGAGATGTTCACCGAGCACGGCATCCTCATGACCGCCGTGGACACCGGGTGGATCACCGACGAGCGCCCGCACGTGACCAAGGTCCGCCTCCACGAGGAGGGCTTTCACGCCCCGCTGGACCTGGTCGACGGCGCCGCGCGCGTGGTGGACCCGATCGTGCGCGGTGAGGCCGGCGAGGACCTCTACGGATGCTTCCTCAAGGACTTCGAGCCGAGCCCGTGGTGAGCGTCGACGCCGTCCACCGGATCCTGGCCGGGGACCTGCTGCCCACGATCCGCGCCGCCGTGGCCGACCTCGGCGGTGACGAGCCCGGCTCGCTCGTGCACACCCGCCCCACGCCCGCGGGCTCCGGGTGGCCCACCAACTCCGCCGCCGTGCTCGTCCACCACCTGTGCGGGGTCCTGACCTCGTGGGGCGCGGCGTGCCTCGGCGGCGAGACCATCTCCCGCGACCGCGGGGCAGAGTTCGCCTACACCGGCCCCGTGGAGCCCGAACTCGACCGCCTCGCCGCGCTCGTCGGCCGGCTGCCCGGCTGGCTCGCCGCGGCGGTCGAGCGCGGAGACCTCGCCGATCCCGCCGGCACCACGGTCGACGTCGGCCGCGCCCGTGCGGCGGGGACCTTCACCCCGGACTGGGTGGTGGCCCACATCCTTCACGAGGTCGCCGCGCACACCGGCCAGCTGCAGGTGACGCGCGACGTGCTGGCCCCGCGGGGCTCCTCGCAGTGAGCCCCGTCCCGGTCCTGCTCGACTGCGACCCGGGCATCGACGACGCGCTGGCCATCGCCTACCTGGTCGCCGAGCACCGGGCCGGGCGGATCGACCTCGCCGGGCTGGTGTGCACGGCCGGCAACGTCGGACTCGACGACACGGTCGCCAACGCCCTGGCGTGGCTGGACCTGGCTGGCGCGCCTCCGGTGCCCGTGGCCGCCGGTGCACCCGGCCCGATCGCCGTCCCCCACGTGCTGACCCCCGAGACGCACGGCCCCCGCGGGGCGGGGCACGCGGAACTGACGACGACGACGAGGGCGCTCGATCCCCGCGACGGCGCCCGCCTCTGGGTGGAGCTGGCGCGCGCACATCCGGGTGAGCTGGTGGGGATCGTGACCGGTCCCTCGTCCAGCCTGGCCCGGGCGGTGGCGCTCGACCCCGCCCTCCCCGGTCTGTTGGCGCGCCTGGTCGTGATGGGTGGGACGTTCCGCGGGCACCCGGGCAACACCACCCCGGTCAGCGAGTGGAACGTCGACGTCGACCCCGAGGCCGCCGATCGGATCTGCCGGGTGTGGGAGAACGCGCGGGCCGCCGATCCCGCCGTCACCGCCCCGCTGTGGTGCGGCCTGAACCTCACCGAGCGGGCGGTGTGGACGCCAGAGCGCTCGCGGGAGCTGCTCGCCGCCGCCGACACGCCCCTGACCCGCGCCCTGGTGGACGCGCTGCGGTTCTACTTCGAGTTCCACGAGTCCGTCGGCGAGGGCTACCTGGCACAGGTGCACGATCCGCTGGTCGCCTGGCTCGCGCTGCACCCGGGGTCCGAGGTGTCCGTGCCCGCGCACGTGCGGGTCGAGTGCACCGGCGAGCACACGCGCGGGATGACGGTCGCGGACGTGCGTGGTCAGCGCGGGCGGGTCGACAACGCGCGCGTCGCGACCGACCTGCTCCTGCCGGGCGGGGCGGGCGCCGTGCTCGACGAGGTCTGCGCGGCGCTCGCCTCACTGGCCGGCCCACAGGCCTGAGCCGGCTGGGCCGCCCGCCGGCGTCAGTTGTCGGGCCGCGTGAAGTTCCGCGTCGGTGGCGCCGGGTCCGGGACGCACTCCTCGGTGTCGTGCCCGCGCAGCGAGGTCGCGCACGCCACCCCGGCCGCCGCGCCGGTGCCCACGGCGATCGGCACCAACTGCAGGCCGGTCACGATGTCGCCGGCCGCGTACACCCCGCCGACGTTCGTCAGCTGCAGTGAGTTGACGATGAGGCCCCCGTGCTCGTCCATCTCGCAGCCCAGTGCCTCAGCGAGTTCGTTGGTCGGGTGGTGTGCGTAGGAGAAGAACACCTTGGACCCCTCGATCACCCTCCCGTCGTCGAGCCGCACCCCCTCCAGCGCGCCGGGGGCGCCGACCAGCTCGCGGGCGACGCCGTCGACCACCTCGATGCTGTGCTCGGCGCACGCGGCGCGCTGGTCGTCGTCGAAGGCCGGGTCCGCGTCGCTCTCGGTGACGATCACGACCTCGGACGCCCAGTCGAGCAGCTCGGAGGCGTACGCCGGCACGTGGGCGCCGACGCCCAGCACGATGATGCGCTGGCCCGCGGCGGTGAGGCCGTCGCAGGCCGGGCAGTGGTGGACGTCGACACCGTAGTGCTCGTCGATCCCGGCGAGCTCCGGTAGCCGGTCGCGTACGCCGGTGGCGAGGATGATCCGCTTGGCCGTGACGGTGATCGTGTCGTCCGCGCCGCTGTTCGAGGCGTTCGCCGGGGTGATGCGGGCGATGAACCTCTCGTCGGATTCCTTTTCCAGCTCGGCGACGATGCCGTTGAGCCGGCGGACGGTCGGATATCCCTCGAGACCCTCGTGGATGTCGGCATAGAACTCCGCGGGCGTCGTGGGCCCCGTGCCGAGCATGCCGTGGATCTCCGTCGCGGCGAGGTTGCGCTGGTGGCCGGCGTCGACGAGCAGGGTCGAGCGCTGATACCGGCCGACCCACGTCGCGGCGGACAGCCCGGCCGGGCCCCCGCCGATGACGAGGACGTCCACCGACTCGGGAACCGGCTCTTCCGAGGAGTCGGTCAGGGGGCCGGTGCGGGCGTCGCTCATGTCTGTCCTCTCGCGGGCGGCCGGGTGAAGCCACCCTACGGAAAAGGTCGGACGGCCACCGTGTACGCCGGTGACGGAACTAGAACCGGTGCTAGGCTCCACCGGATGTCCGACGGCTCAGAAGGGGTCCGGACACGCGTTGTCGTCCCCTGTCACCGCCCTGGGAGAGTCCATGAGGTCTGTCGCTGCCGCCCTGATCGTCGCCGCGGGTGGCGCGGTCGCCGCCCGCGCCGCGGTGTGGGCGGCTGCGCGTCGTCGGGCGGGCCGGCCGGTGTTCACGATGGCGGGTCCGGGCGCCGCGACCCCTGGCTCCGTCCACCCGGTCGACACCACGACACC
>NZ_KV824125.1:0-2903 GCF_001815995.1 Dietzia sp. HMSC21D01
GCACCTGGCAGCGGCGTCCCTGCTCGCCGACGCGCGGCGGGCCGCGCAGCGCCGCGACGAGGTACACCTCCCGCGCCGTCTCACCGCCGGGGAGATCGTCGCCATGGCGACCGACCCCGCCGAGTTCGCCGACCGCCTCCGCAGGCCCGTGCCGTTCCGCCCTGACCGGTTCGCGCGGCGCGGCACCAGGTTCCACGCCTGGCTCGAGCACCGCTACGGCGCCACCCACCTGCTCGATATCGACGATCTGCCCGGTGCCGGTGACCAGGGTGCCGTCGACGGGTTGTCCGAGGCGGACCTCACCGCCCTCCAGAAGGCGTTCGAGGCGTCGCGGTGGGCGCGGATGACGCCCGAGGCCGTCGAGGTGCCCTTCGAGGTCGGCCTGGGCGGCCACCTCCTGCGCGGACGGATGGACGCCGTGTTCGCCGACGGCGACGGATGGATCGTCGTGGACTGGAAGACAGGGCGTGTGCCCGCGGAACGCGACATGCCCGCCGTTGCTCTCCAGCTGGCGGTCTACCGGTACGCGTGGGCGAAGGTCGTCGGGGCCCGCCAGGGGCGGACGGTCGAGGTGGGTTCCGTCCGCGCCGCGTTCCACTACGTGCGCTCCGGCCGGACCATCGAACCGTCGGACCTGCCCGACGCCGAGGAATTGCTGCGTATCCTCTCCGAGGGCCCCGGCCGGGGTCGGTTGTTGTCCGACAGCGATCGATAGGCGACGATTCTCCTCGATGACGGCGGGCCCAGCGGGGGTCCGCGGCGGAAACGGAGTCCCATGGTCGAGAAGCGCGCACTGGCGTCCCGGTTCCGTGGCAACGATCCACTGGACGAGAGCCCCGACCACGCCCTGGTGGGTGTCGTCAGCATCCCCGAGAACGCCGGAAGCCCGTGGCGGCTGATCGGCAAGCGCGTCCTCATGGCCCTCGTCGCGCTCTGTCTGGGAGTGCTCGTCGTGTGGACCGACCGCGGCGGCTACACCGGAGGCGGTGGTCCGAACGGTGAGATGACGCTGATTGACTGCTTCTACTACGCCACCGTCTCGCTCTCCACGACCGGCTACGGGGACATCACCCCGATCACGCAGCAGGCACGTCTGATCAACACTCTCGTCGTCACGCCCCTGCGCCTGGTGTTCCTCATCCTGCTCGTCGGCACCACCCTCGCCGTCCTCACCGAACAATCCCGTCAGGCCCTGAAGATCCAGCGTTGGAGGAGCGTCGTGCGCAACCACACCGTCGTCGTCGGCTACGGCACCAAGGGCAGGTCGGCCGTCGCCGCCATGCTCGCCGACGAGATCGCTCCCGACGACATCGTCGTCGTGGACACCGACCCGCAGGCGATCAAAGCCGCAGCCGCGCACGGACTCGTCACCGTCCACGGGTCGGCGACCCGGTCCGACGTGCTCAAACTGGCCGGGCTCACCCGCGCCTCGGCGGTGGTGGTCGCCACCAATTCCGACGACACCGCGGTGCTGGTCACGCTCACCGCCCGCGAACTGGCACCCCATGCCAAGATCGTCGCGACTGTCCGTGAGAGCGACAACAAGCACCTGCTCAAGCAGTCCGGCGCCGACTCGGTCGTGGTCTCCGCCGAGACCACCGGCCGGCTACTGGGCCTGGCCACCATCACCCCGACAGTCGTGGGAATGATGGAGGACCTGCTCACGCCCGATGAAGGTTTCTCGATCGCCGAGCGCCGCGTGGAGGAGTCCGAGGTCGGCGGCTCGCCGCGGCACCTGGCCGAGCTCGTGCTGGGCGTGGTGCGCAAGGGCCAGCTGATCAAGGTCAATGAGCCGGAGGCGGACGCGTTGGAGGCCGGCGACCGGTTGCTCTACATCCGGATGGTCTCCGGCTGATCATCGGGTCGGCGCGGTTCGATCGGCCCGCGGGACTACGCTGATCGGCGCCCCTCACGACCGGCGAAACGGACCCCTCACAATGCCGCTGGACTTCACCCTGGACTCCGACCCTGTGCTGTCTGTGGCCGCGCCCGACAGGGCCGCCCCGCTCCGGCGGGACGCGGAGGGACTCGCGGCGGGATGGGCCTCGGCGCGGATCATGAGGGTCGACCGGCGGAACCGGTTCGCGACCGAACCGACCGCGGGGGACCGCAAGCGGATCCGGCTCGAGCCGGCCCGCGACCACGCCGATCGCCTGCCCGAGGACGCGGTCTTCCTCGGGCGCACCGACGACGCCCGGCACATCTGGGCCGTGCTCGTCGACGAGCTGCCCGACAGCCCCGCCGTGAGTAACCTCCGCGCGTGCGGGGCGGATCTGGTCGAGGGCGACGGATCATTGGCCGCGCAGGCCATGGCGCTGCTGGGGTGGCACCGCGACAACGTCAGGGGCCGGCAGCCGGACCACCACCCGCGCCGGAAGGAGGCGGGGTGGGCCATCGAGGACCCCTTCCACGGCGGACTCGAGTACCCGCGGACCGATCCCGCCGTGATCTGCCTCGTCCACGACGGCGGCCGGCAGGTCCTCCTCGCGCGGCAACCCGTGTGGCCGGCGGGGATGTACTCGCACGTGGCCGGTTTCGTCGAAGCGGGCGAGTCCCTCGAGGGGTGCGTGCGCCGCGAGGTCGCCGAGGAGGTCGGTGTGGTCGTGGACCGCGTCCGCTACCTGGGCAGTCAGCCGTGGCCGTTCCCGCGCTCACTCATGGTGGGGTTCCAGGCCGTCGCCGACCCGGAGGCGCCGATCCTGCTCGAGGACGAGGAGATCAGTGAGGCCGCCTGGTTCGATGTCGACCGGGTTCGGGATGCGCTGGCCGGTCGCGGTGACCTCATGGTGGCCCCGCCGGTGTCCATCGCGCACGTCATGCTGCGCTCCTGGGTCGCGGCCGTCGACCGCGACGGCGGCGCCTGACGCGAGGGGGCGCCGTCGGCCCTGTCCCGGGCCGGCGGC
>NZ_KV824126.1:0-3205 GCF_001815995.1 Dietzia sp. HMSC21D01
GCCGCAGCATCCGCCACCGGGCCGGCCGCAGCACCCGCCGCGGAGTCCGCCCCGGGCCTGGCCCCCGTCGTCCGCGAGTCGACTCCGTCGCTCATCGCGCGCACGCTCCGTCGTGCGATCTCCGACGGCACGTTCGGCCCGGGCACCCAGCTCGGCGAGGCCGCGTTGGCGCGTTCGCTCGGCGTGAGCCGCGGCCCCCTGCGCGAGGCCATGCAGCGGTTGACGCAGGAGGGCCTCCTGGTCTCCCACCGCAACCGCGGGCTGTTCGTCGCCGACCTGACCCCCGAGGCCGTCGAGGACATGTACCTGCTGCGCACGACGGTGGAGACGGCCGCCCTCGACCGCGTACTCGACCTGGGACTGGGGGCCGACACGGCCGACGCGCTCGACGCCGCCGTCGACGCGATGGCCGCCCTCGCCGCCGAGCCGCGATCGGCGGCCATGGTCGCGGCGGATCTGGACTTCCACCACGCCCTCGTCGAGGCCGCGCGGAGCCCGCGACTGTCGCGCGTGCACGAGACGGTGCTGGTCGAGACGAGCATGTGCCTACACGCCATGCGGGGTACCTATTCGGACGCCGCGTCGCGGCTCGCCGAGCATCGCGCGATCGCCGACGCGGTACGCGCGGCCAACCCGGGCCCGGCCCGCGCGCTGCTGGTCGACCACATGAGGGACGGTCTCGCGCGGGTCCTCGGATCCGGCCCGGCCGTCTGACCACCCCCGGCGCGCGGCCGTCTGACGCGCACCTCGACACCGGCGATGACCAGCGGAAAGGCGTTGATGGCCGTGATCGTCACGCGCATGAAGGAACTTTAGCGGTGCCGACCCATCCCACCCGTGGGGGTGTGCCGAATCACCTCCGATGTGACGGAAGCTGGAACGGACGGTGGGAGGGAAAGATGCAGCACAGCGTGTTGACCAAGACCGACGAGCAGTGGGCGTGGGCAGATCTCGGTCGGTGTCGGGACATTCCGGACCTGTTCTACAACGGGGAGGATGAGGCCAAGGCGACGCGGCGCCGCAAGGAGACCGCGGCCAAGAAGCTCTGCGCGCAATGCCCCGTCATCGACGCCTGCCGCCGCCACGCCACGTACAACCGTGAGCTGTACGGCGTGTGGGGCGGGATGACCGAGGCCGAGCGCCACCGCCAGGCCGGCCGGGTGCGCACCGGCTAGACCCTCCCTGTGTTCGCGCGACACCCGAAATTCGCTACTCGGACGCCTGATCCGCTACCCCTGTGGAGGTAGCGGATCCGGTGCCGGGGTAGCGGATTTTCTTCGCTCTCGCCCCCGGTCGCCCTGTCAGCGCACGGGGATCGCGACGAGCTTGGTCTCGAGGAATTCCTCGATCCCCGTCGTCCCGCCCTCGCGGCCGAGCCCGGACTGCTTGATCCCGCCGAACGGCGCTGCCGGGTTGGAGACGACGCCCACGTTGATGCCGACCATGCCGGCCTGGAGCCGCTCGGACATCGTCATCGCGCGGTCGAGATTCTCGGTCATGACGTACGAGACCAGCCCGTACTCGGTGTCGTTGGCCAGCGCGACGGCCTCGTCATCGGTGTCGAACGGCACGAGCGCGGCGACGGGGCCGAAGATCTCGGTGGACATCAACCTGGCGTCCGGGGTGACGCCGGTGAGGACGGTGGGCGGGTAGAAGAAGCCGGGGCCCTCGCCGCGGGTGCCGCCGGTAAGCACCGCGGCACCGCGGCTCACGGCGTCGTCGACCAGCTCGGCGACCTTGTCGACGGCCTTTTCCTCGACCAGCGGTCCCACGTCGGTGCCCTCGGCGGTGCCGTCGCCCACGGTGAGGGAGGCCATCCGCTCGGTCAGTCGGCGACCGAACTCGTCCAGCACCGACCGGTGCACGAGGATCCGGTTGGCGGACGTGCACGCCTCGCCCATGTTGCGCATCTTGGCGGCCATGGCGGCGTCGACGGCGGTGTCCATGTCCGCGTCCTCGCAGACCACGAACGGGGCGTTCCCGCCGAGCTCCATGGAGGTGCGCAGCACGCCGCGCGAGCACTGCTCGAGCAGCTTCCGGCCTACGGGTGTGGAGCCGGTGAAGGAGAGCTTGCGGGCGATCCCGGAGTCGATCCACGGCTCCACCACGCCGCCGGCGTCGGTCGTGCACACCACGTTGAGCACGCCCTCGGGCAGACCGGCCTCGCGCAGGACGTCCACCACGTACAGGGAGGTCAGCGGCGTGAGGTTGGCGGGTTTGAACACCATGGTGCAGCCGGCGGCCACGGCCGGGCCGATCTTGCGGGTGGCCATGGCCAGAGGGAAGTTCCACGGGGTGATGAGGATGGACGGGCCCACCGGCTCCTGCGTCACCATGAGTCGGGTCTTGCCGTCGGGGGAGCGGCGGGCGTCGCCGTGGATGCGGGAGGCCTCCTCGG
Organism: Dietzia sp. HMSC21D01; assembly: GCF_001815995.1. NCBI lineage: Bacteria > Bacillati > Actinomycetota > Actinomycetes > Mycobacteriales > Dietziaceae > Dietzia > Dietzia sp. HMSC21D01. The sequence continues at coordinate 2,399 of NZ_KV824126.1, forward strand.
AGAACCAGCGGAAGAATTCGGCGCCGTAGCTGACCTCGCCGCGCGCCTCGGCCAGCGGCTTGCCCATCTCGGTGGTCATGAGGAGGGCGATCTCGTCGGCGCGGTACACCAGCAGCTCGTAGGCCCGGCGCAGGATCTCGGCGCGCTCGCGCGCGGGGACGGCGGCCCAGCTCTCCTGCGCCCGCCCGGCAGCGGCGATCGCGGCGGTGGCGTCGTCGGCCCCGCCGTCGGCGAGGGTGGCGATGGCCTCGCCGGTGGCCGGGTTGACCACGTCGAACGTGGCGCCGGAGGCGGCGTCGCGCCACTGCCCGTCCACGTACACGCCGGTGCCGAGTCCGGCGATGATGTCGGTGACGGAGCGGGTCATTGGGGCCTCCTGGTGGTGGGCGGGACGGTGGCGTCGGGATCGGGGCTGGAGGGGTCGGAATCGGCGGGATCGGGATCGAGGAGTTCGAAGAGGTGTCGCCCGGTACGGCCGAGTTCACCGGTCTGGGTGGCGCACGAGAACCCGTCGGTGAGGACCGGCGCGTCGGGGTCGGCGCGCAGGGCGGGTGCGAGGGCCTGTTCGGCGACGGCGGCGGTGACGGCCTCGTGGCCGGCGGTGAAGCCGAAGTCGCCGGCGACGCCGCAGCAGCCGGTGGCCTCGCGGACCGAGCCCACGCCGAGGGCGGTGAGCGTCGCGCGTTGCACGCGGTTGCCGAACGTCGCGTATTCGTGGCAGTGGGTCTGCACGGTGACGCGGTCGGGCGCGGTGCCGCCGGGCCAGGCGGGCGCCCGGCCCTCGGAGGCGAGGCGGCCGAGGTGGTC
>NZ_KV824127.1:0-2369 GCF_001815995.1 Dietzia sp. HMSC21D01
GGGCCGTCGGCACCGACCCCGCCGCCGCGGTGCTCGAGGTGCTGCTCGGCGGGCTCAGCGTCCTCACGGACGCCCCCGCGATCGTGGCGGTCACGGGGGCGGACGCCCTGGTCGTCGTCGTCACCCCCGACGGATCCCGACGCACCGCCGCCACCGGCGACGTCCTCCGCCTCGACACCGGGTCCACGCTGGAGATCGGCCGGCCCGTCGCCGGGGTGCGCAGCTACGTGGGCGTGCGCGGGGGGATCGACGTGCCGCCGGTGCTGGGCAGCCGATCCCGTGACACCCTGTCCGGGCTCGGCCCGCCGCCCGTCACCGTCGGGGACGTCCTCGACGTCGGCGACGCGGTCGTGGGCCCGTGGGCGGACGGATGGCAGGCGGCCGTCGGCGGCACCGACGCCCGCCAACCCGTCGACCTCGATGTCATCCCGGGCCCGCGCGACGACCTCTTCCCACCCGAGGCGTGGGACGTCCTCGCGGCGACCGGCCACGTCAGCGGCCACGCCGACCGGGTGGGCGTGCGCATCGACCCCGCCCGGCCCGTACCGCGCCTGTCCAAGGGCGAGATCCCCAGCGAGGGCATGGTGCGCGGCGCCGTCCAGATCCCCGCCGACGGCCGCCCCGTCGTGTTCGGCCCCGACCACCCCGTCACCGGCGGCTACCCCGTGATCGGCGTCCTCACCTCCCACAGCGCCGACCGGATCTCGCAGCTCCTGCCCGGAACGCCCGTGAGACTGCACAGGGCGCGGGGGGTCGGCGACTAGGGTGAGAGCGGTCAGAAGACTAATCTGGAGTGCTGGTGTGCGCGGAATCACGAGAAGGTGTCCGTCCCTCACCGTGTAGACGACTCTTTTCGAGGTGAAAGCGAACCATGCCAGCGATCGTTCTGATCGGCGCCCAGTGGGGCGACGAGGGCAAGGGCAAGGCCACCGACATCCTGGGCGGCCGCGTGGACTACGTGGTCAAGCCCAACGGTGGCAACAACGCCGGCCACACCGTGGTCGTGGGCGGCGAGAAGTACGAACTCAAGCTCCTGCCCGCCGGCATCCTCTCGCCCACCGCAGTACCCGTGATCGGCAACGGCGTGGTGGTGAACCTCGAGGCGCTGTTCGACGAGATCGAGGGGCTGCAGGCCCGCGGCGCCGACACCTCCCGCCTGCGGATCTCCGCCGACGCCCACCTCGTCGCGCCGTACCACCAGGCGCTCGACAAGGTCACCGAACGGTTCCTCGGCAAGAAGGCCATCGGCACCACCGGGCGCGGCATCGGCCCCACCTACGCCGACAAGGTCTCCCGCGTGGGCATCCGCGTGCAGGACGTGTTCGACGAGTCGATCCTGCGACAGAAGATCGAGGGCGCGCTGCACCTCAAGAACCAGATCCTCGTGAAGATCTACAACCGCCGCGCGGTCGAGGTCGAGGAGATGGTCGAGTACTTCCTGTCCTACGCCGACCGCCTGCGGCCTATGGTCTGCGACACCACGCTGATGCTCAACGAGGCCCTCGACCGCGGCCAGTCCGTCCTCATGGAGGGCGGCCAGGCCACCATGCTCGACGTGGACCACGGCACCTACCCGTTCGTCACCTCGTCCAACCCCACCGCCGGCGGCGCGTGCGTCGGCTCCGGGATCGGGCCCACCAAGATCACCCACTCGCTGGGCATCGTCAAGGCGTACACCACCCGCGTGGGCGCCGGGCCGTTCCCCACCGAGCTGTTCGACAAGTGGGGCGAGTACCTGCAGGTCACCGGCGGTGAGGTGGGCGTCAACACCGGCCGCACCCGCCGCTGTGGGTGGTACGACGCCGTGATCGCCCGGTACGCCGCGCGCGTCAACGGCTTCACCGACTACTTCCTCACCAAGCTCGACGTGCTCACCGGCATCGGCGAGATCCCGATCTGCGTGGCCTACGACGTGGACGGCGTCCGTCACGACGAGATGCCCATGACGCAGACCGACTTCCACCACGCCCAGCCGATCTACGAGACCATGCCCGGCTGGGAAGAGGACATCACCGGGGCGCGCGAGTTCGGCGACCTGCCACCCGAGGCCCGCGACTATGTCCTGCGGCTCGAGGAGTTGGCCGGCTGTCACATGTCGTACATCGGCGTGGGCCCGGGCCGGGACCAGAACGTGGTGCGGCGCGACATCCTGGGGTGACCCCGGCGCGCCCGGGGAGCGATGGGAGCTGCCACTCGGGTCAGAAGGGCAGGCCCGGGATCTGCGGGAGTTCGAAGGCGCCGCCGGCGATTCCCGCGCTCACGGCCAGAGCAGCCGAGACGCCCAGGCCCGCGAGGAGAACCAGTCCCGCGCCGACGACCGGGTTGTCCAGCGAGCCGCCTGTGGACTTGATCGCTCTGTGGCGGTCTTC
>NZ_KV824128.1:0-3433 GCF_001815995.1 Dietzia sp. HMSC21D01
CCCCCGACCCGGTGTCCCCGGCCGCGCCGCCCGCCCCGGCGGCGCCTGGTGACGGTGCCGCGACGCTCGCCCCGGTGCCCGGACAACCCTTCTAGCACCCCACCCGAAAGGCCCCCGAGATGACCGAACGACGCACCCCGGAAGCGGGACGCCGGGCTACCTCGGGTGACCCGCGCGCCACCGAACCGCGCGTCGGACGGCCACCGAACCGGTTCGGGCGGGTTCTCACCACCAACTCGACCGAGCGCCGGTTCACCTTCATGCGGTCCGCGTTCGCGCTGATCATGGTGATCGCCCTCGTCAAACTCTTCTGGGTGCAGACCATCGGGGGCACCGAACTCGCGGCCCGCGCCGAGAGCCAGCGGCAGGTCCACCAGGTCCTGCCGGCCGCCCGCGGGGCGATCGTCGACCTGGACGGCGACCCCATCGCCTTCACCCGCGAGGCCCGCGACCTGTCGATCCAGCCGCTCGTCGAACAGCAGAACGCCGAGGCCCGCCGCGAGCTCGACAGCACCAAGCCGACGTGGGACGAGCTCGTCGTGGAGATCGCCGACGAGTTCGAGGCCGTTCTCGGCGACGCCGTCGACCGCGACGAGATCGAGGCCAAACTCTCGTCCGGCGGAGGCTTCACCTACCTCGTCCGCAACGTCGACGTCACCCAGGCCAACGCGATCGTCCGCAAGTACCCGATGATCGGCGCCGAGCGCGTCGACATCCGCGAGTACCCGGGCGGCGCACTCGCCGCCAACGTCGTCGGCGCCACCACCAAGAGCGACGAGGGCAAGCTGATCGGCCTGCAGGGCATCGAGTCCCACTTCAACGATCAGCTCGACGGCGAGGACGGCCGGCAGACCTTCGACCGGGCCCAGGACAACACGGTCATCCCCGGCACTCTGCGCAACATCACCGAACCCCGCGACGGCGACACGATCCGCCTCACCCTCGACGCCGACCTGCAGTGGCACGTCCAGAAGGCCATCCAGTCCGCCAAGGACACCTCCGGCGCGAAGAGCGCCTCGGCCGTCGTCCTGGACGCGCGGACCGGCGAGGTGCGGGCGATGGCGAACGACAACACGTTCAACCCCGCCGTCGGAGTGGGCGCCGAGCTCGAGCGTGGCGCCGACCTCGGCAACCCGGCCATCACCTCCCCGTTCGAGCCGGGCTCCGTGCAGAAGATCATCACCGCGGCAGCCGCGATCGAGGCCGGACTGACCCACCCGGACGAGGTGCACTCGGTCGACGGCAGCATCCGCATGGAGGGCGTCACGGTCTCCGACGCGTGGCAGCACGGACCCACGCCCTACACCACCACCGGCATCTTCGGGAAGTCCTCCAACGTCGGCACCCTCATGCTCGCCCAGCGGCTGGGCAAGGAGCCGTTCTCGCAGTACCTGGAGAGGTTCGGCCTCGGCCAGCGCACCGGTATCGAACTGGCGGGGGAGTCGGAGGGCCTCGTGCCCGACCTGCAGAACTGGCAGGGGGGCACGTTCGCCAACCTGCCTATCGGGCAGGGCCTGTCCATGACCACCCTGCAGATGGCCGGGATCTACCAGACCATCGCCAACGACGGCGTCCGGGTGCCGCCCCGGATCGTCGCCGAGCGGGTCGGTCCTGACGGCGAGAGCCACCCCACCGAACGCCCCGAGGGCGAACGCGTGGTCAGCACCGAGACCGCCCGCACCGTGCGCGACATGTTCCGCGCGGTCGTGCAGTCCGGGCCCGGCGCCCAGGCCGGTACCGGCCCCCAGGCCGCGGTGGCCGGCTACCAGATCAGCGGCAAGACCGGCACAGCGCAGCAGATCGACCCGGGCTGCTCCTGCTACTCCAACTCGCGGTACTGGATCACCTTCGCGGGCATCCTGCCGGCCGACGACCCGCGCTACGTGATCGCCATCATGCTCGACGCGCCCTCGCGCGGCGTCCTCGGCGCGTCGGCCGCCCCGCTGTTTCACGACATCGCGTCATGGCTGGTCAACAGGGACAACATCCCCCCGTCCGCCCCCGCGCCGGAACTGGTCCTGCAGGCGCGGTGACCGACGCCCGGCAGGGTAGCGTGTAGCGGGTTCACGGGAGGGATCGAGCGAGGAAGGCGGGGCGAGGACAGGCGATGACCACGGCGCGACAGCTGGCAGATGCGGTGGGGGCCAGGCTCCTCGGCGACAGGTCCGGGGCCGACGTCGACCTCACCGGGGCGACCATCCGGGCCCAGGACTGCGGTCCGGGCATCCTCTTCGCCGCCCTGCCCGGTACCCGGGTCCACGGCGCCTCCTTCGGTGCCACCGCCGTCGAGGCGGGCGCGGCCGCGGTGCTCACCGACCCCGAGGGCGTCGAACTGATGTCCGCCGTCGCCGGACGCCTGCCCGTCCTCGTCCACCCCGCCCCGCGGGCGGTACTCGGCGCCGTGTCCGCGGCGGTGACCGGCGACCCGTCCGCCGACCTCGACGTCGTCGGCATCACCGGCACCTCCGGCAAGACCACCACCACCTACCTCGTCGAGGCCGCCCTCGAGAGGTGCGGGCACGTGGCCGGTCTCATCGGCACCACCGGTAGCCGCGTGGACGGCCGCGCCCTGCCCAGCCGACTCACCACCCCCGAGGCCCCCGAGTTCCAGGCACTGCTCGCCCGGATGCGAGCCGCGGGGGCACGCGCCGTCGCGGCGGAGGTCTCCAGCCACGCCCTGCGGCTCGGCCGGGTGGACGGCGTTCGGTTCGCCGTGGGCGCGTTCCTCAACCTGTCGCAGGACCACCTGGACTTCCACCCGAGCATGGACGACTACTTCCGCGCCAAGGCGCGGCTGTTCGACGTCGAGGCGGACCCGGGCTCGGCGGTGTGGCCGGCCGAGCGGGCGGTCGTCGTGATCGACGACGAGTGGGGCCGCCGCCTGGTGGGGATGCGCCCGGACGCGGTGACCGTGTCCGCCGATCCCGGCGCCGACGCCGACTGGACGGCCGGGGAGTCCACCCCGACCGACCGCGACACCCAGGAGTTCACCGTCCACGGGCCCCGCGGAGTGGCCATCGACGTCGAGCTCCCGCTGATGGGTCGGTTCAACGTCGCCAACGCGCTCGTGGCGCTGGCGATCGTCGACGCCCTGGGCGGGGACGTCGCCGCAGCCGCGGCCGGACTCATGCGGGTGCGGGTGCCCGGCCGCCTCGAGCCGGTCGTGCGCGGCCAGGACTTCCGCGTCCTCGTGGACTACGCCCACAAGCCGGGTGCGGTCGCCGCGGTCCTGCGCTCCGTCCGCGCGCAGACCGAGGGCCGTGTGGCCGTGGTCCTCGGCGCCGGGGGCGACCGCGACCCGGGTAAGCGCCCCAAGATGGGGGCCGCCGCGGCCGAGATCGCCGACCTCGTGGTGGTGACCGACGACAACCCCCGCAGCGAGGACCCCGCCGCCATCCGCGCCGCCGTCCGCGCGGGGGCCGAACAGGCCGCC
>NZ_KV824129.1:0-2392 GCF_001815995.1 Dietzia sp. HMSC21D01
GCCCCGCTCGCGGGCCCCGACACCGGTCGCTGGCTCGACCTGGCCGCCGGCCCGGGCGGCAAGGCGGTGATGTTGGGCGCGCTCGCGGAGATCGAGGGCGGGACCCTCACCGGCGTCGAGGTGTCGCCGCACCGGGCCGACCTCGTGCGGGAGGCCACACGGGACCTGCCGGTGACCGTACACACGGCCGACGGGCGGGATCCCGGGCTCGAGCCCGGCTTCGACCGCGTGCTCCTCGACGCACCGTGCTCGGGGTTGGGTGCACTACGTCGTCGCCCGGAGGCGCGCTGGCGCAAAACCGCGGCGGACATCCCGGGACTGGTCGCGCTGCAGCGCGAGCTGCTCGACTCGGCTCTGCGGCTGGTCCGCCCGGGGGGTGTGGTGCTGTACGCGACGTGCTCGCCGCACCTGTCGGAGACGGTGTCGGTGGTCCGGGAGGCGGCACGCCGGGACGACGTGGACACCCTCGACGTGAGGGAGATCCTCGCGGGCATCGGGACCGGGTTCGGCGAGGGCGGCGCACACGCGGCGGCGGGGGAGGGCCCGTGGGTGCAGTTGTGGCCGCACCGGCACGGCACCGATGCGATGTTCATGGCCGCGTTGCGACGGAGGCACGCTGCGTGACGAGACCCGGTTCGTCTCGCACGGGGTGGACTGTGCTGCCTGGATCTACCGTCCGGATGCGCTGGCCGGTGACCCTACCGAAGGGGCCCCGGCGATCGTCATGGCCCACGGGTTCGGATGTATCCAGGACCTGCGTCTGCCCGCGTACGCCGAACGGTTCCGCGACGCGGGGTTCGTGGTGGTGGTCTTCGACTACCGGCACTTCGGGGCGAGCGGCGGGTCTCCCCGTCAACTGCTCGACATCCGCCGCCAGCTGGACGACTGGCGGGCCGCGCTCGCCTTCACCCGCGTGCGCTGCCCGCGGTGGACCGGGACCGCGTCATCGCGTGGGGCACGTCGTTCTCCGGAGGGCACGTCCTCACCCTCGCCGGGACGGGGGAGCGGTTGGCAGGGGTCGTCGCCCAGGTGCCCCATGTCAGCGGCCCGGCCGCTGTGCGGGCGACGGGCCTCGCCGCCGCACGCCGGCTCGCCCCGGCCGTCCTCGACGACCTGTGGCGCTGGATGCGGCAGCGGGAACCGCGCTATGTCCCTCTCGTCGGTCGCCCGGGGGACACGGCGGTCATGACGAGCCCCGACGCCGATCCCGCCGTCGACCGGCTGGTGGCCGACTCGGGGGTACGCCGTACCGATTTCCGCGACGACGTCGCCGCGCGGATCCTGGCGCGGATCGGTTTCTACTCGCCGATACGCCGGGCCCGCCGGATCACCTGCCCCACGCTGGTACAGATCGCGACCGGGGACGCCATCACCCCCGCGGCGACCGCACGCCGGGCCGCGGAGCGGATCCCGCGCGGCCGGTATCTGGAGTACCCGTGCGAGCACTTCGACCCCTACGTCGACCCGCACTTCGAGAAGATCGTCGCGGACCAGCTGGAGTTCTGCCTGTCGCTGACGGGCCCGACCGCCTGACCCACGGGCGCGGTGACGCTCCCCGCCGTCGGCCGGCCCCGGAGCGCGCCCGCCTAGACTGGATGCCATGTCGTACCAGCCGCTCATCGCGCCGTCGATCCTGTCCGCCGACTTCGCCCGCCTGGACCGTGAGATCGAGCGCATCCCGTCCGCCGACTGGATCCACGTGGACGTCATGGACGGTCACTTCGTCCCCAACCTGTCCTTCGGGGCGCCGGTGGCGAAGGCGGTGGGCCGGGTGACGGACACGTTCATGGACTGCCATCTCATGATCGAGAACCCGCTGCGCTGGGTGGCCGACTACGTGGACGCCGGCGCCGCGAACGTGACGTTCCATCTCGAGGCCGCCGACGACCCGGTGGCGGTGGCCGACCTGCTGCACGCCAAGGGCAGCCGGGCCGGCGTGTCGATCAAGCCGGGGACGCCCGCCGAGATGTGCTTCGAACTCCTCGAACACGTGGACCTGGTGCTCGTGATGAGCGTCGAGCCGGGCTTCGGCGGTCAGAAGTTCATGCCGGAGATGCTGGACAAGGTCCGCGCCCTGCGGGCCGAGATCGACCGCCGCGGCCTGGACGTGCTCATCCAGATCGACGGCGGAATCGATGCCGACACGATCGGGGAGTGCGCGGCCGCCGGGTGCGACGTGTTCGTGGCCGGATCCGCGGTCTACGGCGCGCCGGACCCGGACGCGATGATCGGGACCCTGCGCGACCGGGCACTCGCCGCGCGGACGTGAGCGTGCCCCTCGACGGCGCGCCCGGCCGGGAACGCCACGCCCTGACCGAGGCGATCGCGGTCTCCCGGTCCGCTCTCGGCGTGAGCACTCCCAACCCGCCTGTCGGCGCAGTGGTGCTCGACG
>NZ_KV824130.1:0-3784 GCF_001815995.1 Dietzia sp. HMSC21D01
GCCCCGCACCGCGTCGACCGCCGCGCCGGACGGGGGACACGCGCCGGGCGGCGACGCGCACAACAACTCCCACCTCCACGACGGCTACACGGCCGTCACCGTCGCGCCCGCCGGCCACCTCCACCCGCGCCGGTTCCTCGCCGCGGTCTCCGCGCCGCCGACCGGCGCCTACCGAGCCAAGGGCACGCTGACCCTGGCGGACGCGGACGGCCCGCGACGCTACGAGGTGGCCCTGGTGGGCCGCCGGTTGGAGCTGCGCGCCGGGGGATCCGGACCCGACGGCCTGGTGGTGATCGGCGTGGGGATGGACGACGACGAGGTGACGCGCTTCCTCGATGAGGCCGTTCTGACGCCCGGTGAGCACGTCGACCCCGCCGCCGGCCTGGGCCTGCACCCGTACCTGATCGGTGACCCGGACTCCAGTGACGTGGAGGAGTGGATCTACGACGAACAGCGCGCGGCACCCCTCACCGGGACCGCGGCGATGCTCGCCGATCCCGAGGATCCCGAGGCATTCGATCCAGCCTTCACTCCCTGAGTGTCTTCCGCGTGGGAACGCCCGGCGCACTACCCCCGTCGACCTGACGGTCGTCTCATGTTCCTGTTCGGCATCACCCCGTCCACGTGCGTATAGTGGCGCTGACGACGGCGAAGTGTCGCACCGACAGGGGCCCCACCGACCGCGGTGGGGGTGCTGCACCGACCGCGGTGGGGGTGCTGCACCGAACGAGGGAGGAGACCTCGTGGACGAGGAGAATGCGGGCCGCGGCCCGAGCGCAGCGGGCGATGCCCAGCGGCGCAAGCGTGACCTCGCCTCGGTGCGCAGCGCTATCGCGGCCCTGCGTGAGGCGACCGGGATCCCCGTGACGATCGGGGGAGTGGTCGGCGAGGGACACACGCTCGTGCTGTCCGAATCGCTCGGGATGCGCACCTCGGCGATGAAGGACCTCAAGGTCCACTACGGCGCCGGTGTGGGCGGGAAGGTCATGGCCACCGGCAAGCCGGTCGGCGTGGCCGACTACCCGCGCGCGGGCGTCATCACCCACGAGTACGACCTCCCGGTGCTCTCCGAGGGCCTGCGGTCCATGGCCGCGATCCCGGTGGTGGTGGGCAAGGACGTGCGCGCCGTCATCTACGCCGGCGTGCACTCGTCGGTGCGGTTCGGCGAGAAGGTCCTCAACCAGATGGCCGCCACCGCGCGCGCCCTCGAGCAGGAGATCGCCGTGAACGACGCGCTGGCGGCGCGCGGTTCGGCCCCGGTCGGTCCCGGCTCCGGTGAGGGCCGCTGGGACGACGTGCTGTCCAACGAGCGGATGCGCGAGACCCACGCCCGCCTGCGGATGCTCGCCTCACGCACCGAGGACCCCGACGTCCGCGCGGAGCTCGAACGGATCTGCGCGGAGATGGTCTCACCGCCGCCCGAGATGCCCACCGCGCGCCTCTCCCGCCGCGAGCTCGACGTGCTGGCGTGTGTCGCCCAGGGCAAGACGAACATCGAGACCGCCGCCGACATGGGCATCGGTGCCGAGACCGTCAAGAGCTACCTGCGATCGGTGATGCGCAAGCTCGACGCGCACACCCGCTTCGAGGCGGTCAACGCCGCGCGGCGCATGGGCGCGCTGCCCTGAGCCGCGCGGCGTAGAGCGGGCGCGGGACGCGTCAGCGCTCGCCGCCCGGCACCCACAGCACGTCGCCCTCGGGATTCGCGACGCGGCCCAGCACGAACAGCAGGTCCGAGAGCCGGTTGAGGTACTTGGCCGGCAGGACCGAGGTGGTCTCGGGGAACGCCTCGACGGCAGCCCACGCCGCCCGCTCCGCACGGCGGGCGACGGTGCGCGCGACGTGGAGGTACGCGCCCCCGGGGGTCCCGCCGGGGAGGATGAACGACGTGAGGTCCGGCAGATCCGCGTTGAACTCGTCGATCCAGCCCTCGAGCCGGTCGATGTAGGACTGCTCGATCCGCAGCGGCGGGTATTTGGGGTTCTCCACCATGGGGGTCGACAGGTCCGCGCCCGCGTCGAAGAGATCGTTCTGCACCGTCCTGAGCACGGTGGCGACGCGCTCGTCGAGTCCGCCGACGGTCAGGGCCACGCCGATCGCGGCGTTGGCCTCATCGCAGTCCGCGTACGCCACGAGCCGCGGGTCGTTCTTGCTCACTCGGGAGAAGTCGGACAGTCCGGTCGATCCGTCGTCGCCGGTGCGGGTATATATCTTCGTCAGATGAACAGCCATGGCAGTCAACCTACGTGGCCGCGGGCCCCGCGGTCGGCGGACGAATCGGCGGTCTCGCCTAGGGTGGACCCGTGAGCGGTAATCCCACGTCCCGCGAGGAGAGTTTCCTCGTCAGAGGCGGCACCCGACTGTCCGGAGAGATCTCCGTCGCGGGGGCCAAAAACAGTGTCCTCAAGTTGATGGCGGTCGCCCTGATGGCCGAGGGCCGGACGACGCTGACCAACTGTCCCTCGATCTCCGATGTGCCGGCGATGGCCGATGTGCTGAGGCACCTCGGGTGCACCGTCGAGATCTCCGGCGACACCGTGGTGATCGACACGCCCGCCGAACCGGGGCACATCGCGGACGACAAGGCAGCCCAGCGACTCCGAGCCTCGGTGTGCATCCTGGGCCCCCTCGTCGGCCGCCACCACCGGGCCGTGATCGCGATGCCGGGCGGAGACGCGATCGGGAGCCGCCCCCTCAACTGGCACCAGAACGGGCTCAATCGTCTCGGCGCCCGCACCAGGATGGACCACGGTCGCCTGGTCGCCGAGGCCACCGAGCTCCGGGGCGCGAGCTACGAACTGAGCTTCCCCTCCGTCGGCGCGACCGAGACCTTCGTGACCGCGGCGGTGTTGGCGAAGGGCACCTCCGTGCTGAAGAACGCCGCCCGCGAGCCCGAGATCGTGGACATCTGCGACCTGCTCAACGAGATGGGCGCACAGATCAGCGGCGCGGGGACGAGCACCATCACCATCCGCGGCGTCGACGAGCTCACTCCCGTCAGTCACCGGGTGATCGGCGACCGGATCGTCGCCGCCACCTGGGCGATGGGCGCGGTCATGACCCGGGGGGACGTCACCGTCACCGGGATCGACCCGATGTTCATCCACGTGGTGCTGGAGAACCTCCGCGCCGTGGGTGCCGACGTCGAGACGGGACCCGACCACATCCGCGTCCGTCAGGAGGGCAGACCCCGGGCGCGGGACATCCGGACCCTGCCGTTCCCCGGGTTCCCGACCGACCTCCAGCCGATGGCGATCGCCCTCGCCTCGGTCTCCGAGGGGGTCTCGGTGGTCACCGAGAACCTCTTCGAAGCCCGATTCCGCTTTGTCGAGGAGATGGTGCGGATGGGTGTCGACGCCGAGACCGACGGTCACCACGCGAAGATCGTCGGTCGCGAGCGCCTGGACTCGGCGACGGTCTGGGCGAGCGATATCCGCGCCGGCGCCGGGCTCGTGCTCGCGGGGATGTGCGCGGATGACGTGACCGAGGTCTGCGAGGTGTTCCACATCGACCGCGGGTATTCCGACTTCGTGGGCAACGTCCGCTCGCTCGGCGGCGACATCGAACGGGTTCCCACCCATCGGTGACGGTGGTCGCGGGCCATGGGGCTGCTGGCTCGGGGTTTCGGCCCTGGGGCGGGCCGGTTCTGGGTGTGGACGATTGGAAAGGCGTCTTGACCAGGCGATTAGTACTTTCGTTGCGGCCCGTGTAACTTTATCGGGGCTGCCAGGGAGCGGGGCCGGGAACGAAAAGAACCGGCTCGGCGAGTTGGGGGCGGGCCAGA
>NZ_KV824131.1:0-6976 GCF_001815995.1 Dietzia sp. HMSC21D01
CGGACGGGTCGGCGGCGGGGTCGGCGGCGGGGTCGGTGCCCGTCGGGTCGGTCTCCATCCGATCAGTGCCCGACGTCGGCCACAGGGGCGGCGTCGGCGAGCGCGCCGGCCACCCGGTCGACGATCCCGGTTATCCAGCTCAGGTAGTCGGTGCCCTCGGGGAGGGTCTCGGTGAGGTCGACGACGACGAGGTCCGCCTCCTCCGCGGCGTCGCGGACGCGGGCGGTCACGGAGGTCTCGGTCTGGGTGTTGAAGGCCAGGAAGGCGACCCGTCGCTCGGCGAGCAGATCGAGCAGGGCGGCGAGGTCGACGGCGGACGGGTCGGTGTCGTTCTCGACGGAGGCGAGGAACCCGCGCGGCGTCAGGTCGGTCAGGTGTGCGGCGTCGAACAGGTGCGCGCCGACCCGCTCGGTCTGGGCGTACGGGAAGTGGCCGCGGTCGTGGATCTCCTCGAGCTCGGCCTCGAGTGGCCCCAGGGCGTCGGCGAAGGCGCGGGCGTTGGCGCGGTACTCCTCGGCGTGCTCGGCGTCGATCGCGGCGAGTTCCTCGCCGACGCGCTCGGCGACGGCCGCGACGGTGGGCAGGCTGAACCACACGTGCTCGTTCTCGTCGGCGCCACCGTGCTCGTGGCCCCCTTCTCCGTGGTCGTCGCCGTGCTCCTCGCCGGCGTGCTCGTCGTCGGAGTGGTCGTGGCCGGCGTGGTTGTGGCCGGCGTGGTCGTGGCCGGCAACGACGCCCCCGGTGACGCGCGTGAACTCGTCGACGGCCCGCACGACCGGCACGTCGTCGGCGTTCTCGAGCGCGAGGTCCACGAATCCGTCGTATCCGGCGCCGTTGTAGATCACCAGGTCGGCGGTGCCGACGGACGCCGCGTCCGCCGGGCTGGCCTCGTAGGAGTGGGGATCGGCCGCCGGGTCGGAGATGACGGACTCCACCGTCGCGTTGTCGCCGGCCACCTGCTCGGCGATGTCGGCGTACACGGTCGTCGAGGCGACCACCTGGGGGCGGTCGCCGTCGTCGGTGGCGGCCTGACCGTCGGCGCCGCAGGCGGCGAGCGTGCCCGCGCCGAGCAGGGTCACCGCGAGCGCGGCCAGCGCTCGGCGTGGGGGGATGCGCTTCTGGCGGGGGGTCGACGACACGAGCACCACTCTCGTAGTAATGGGAACCGTTGTCGTTAAGTGTAGAACCGCGGAGGCCGCGGCGTGTGAATCCGGGGGTGCGAGACGCGTGTGGGCCGGTGCGTGACGGGACGTCGTCGACGCCTGCGGCGAGGGCGGCCGCGCACGCCGCGATGTCAGCTGCGCAGGTCGGCGAGGGTACCGAGCAGCTCGACGACCGCGGGGATGTCGGCCACGCGGTGGGCGGCCGCGGTCTCGCCTTCCCCGACCTTGATGCCCACGTCCTGCGGGCGTAGGCGTGCGAAACCGCGCTCGTCCGTGACGTCGTCGCCGATGAACAGCGCGACCTCGGCGCCGGTCTGCTCGACCATCTTCTCGATGGCCGCGCCCTTGCTCGCCTCGCGGACGGCGATCTCGACCACGTTCTTGCCCTCGGTGACGAACACCCCGTCGAGAGCGGCCGGCCCGGCCATGGCCTCGGACTGCGCACGGTCGCGAGCAGCGGGATCCGGCACCGGCCGGACGTGCAGGACGGCGGCGGTGGGCTTGGTCTCGACGTGGGCGCCGGGGGTGCGGGAGACGATGTCCTCCAGCTCGGAGCGCACCCGCTCGAGCAGCGCCACCTCGTCGTCGTCGAGGGGCGAGTCGAAACCGCCCTCCCACTCCGACCCGTGGCTCCCCACCAGCACCACCGGCGCGCCCGCGCCGCTCACCTCGGACAGTGCGGCGCGGTTGCGGCCCGACAGCAGCGCCACCGTCGTGCGGGGCAGGTCCGCGAGGCGCGCCAGCGCGTCCACGGCACCGGGCGCGGGCACAGCGCTGGTGGGGTCGTCGACGAACGGCGCGAGCGTGCCGTCGTAGTCGCACGCGACCACCAGGGTGGGCGCCGCGGCAGCGCGTCGGAGGGCCTCGTCGAGCGTCTCGGGTGGCGTCATGTGGCTCAGGATAGGCGCGGTGGCGAAGTGAAAAACCCTCTACTGGCGATGTGACGCGTGCTACGTTAAGCAAACCCATAGGAACCACCAGTCGGGCGTGGCGATCACGCACCGGAGAGCGCACGAGGATTCGGGCACACGGGTGAGCCTGGTGTCCGACCGCGATCGGAAGGTTGAAGACCATGGCACCATCAGCGCTGAGAACATCCGTCCGCCGTCGTTCGAAGGGCGTGGTCGCCGCCGTCGTGGTGGCCGGGCTGGCGCTCACGGGGTGTACCTCGACGAACACCGATGACGACTCCAGCCTGCTGCAGACGCTGCAGGAGCGCGGCAGCGTGACCGTCGGCTTCGCAGGGGAGGCACCGTACTCGTTCATGGAGAACGGAGAGCTGACCGGCGCCACCGTCGCGCTGCACCGGGAGATCTTCGGCAACCTGGGCATCGAGACCGTCGAGGGCGTGAACGCCGACTTCGGCGCCCTGATCCCCGGCCTGCAGGCCAACCGCTTCGACGTGGTCAGCGCGGGGATGTCGATCCTGCCGGAGCGCTGCGAGCAGGCCGCGTTCAGCGAGCCGGAGTTCAACTACACCACCGCGCTCATGGTCGAGGAGGGCAACCCGATGAACCTCACCGACATGCAGTCGGTGGCGGACAGCGGGGCGCGGCTGGCGACCATGACGGGCGCGATCGAGTCCGACTACGCGACCGAGCTGGGCATCGACTCGATGCAGGTCGCCACGCCGCAGGACGGGATGGACGCGGTGACGTCCGGGCGCGCCGACGTCTTCGCGCTGACCGGGATCTCGCTCAACTGGATGAAGAACAACAACCCCGACGCGCCCGTCGAGGTCACCCAGTCGTTCGTCGCCGAGATCAACGGGGTGCCGCAGGTCGGCGCCGGCGGCACCGTGTTCCGCACCGACGACAAGGACCTGCTGGACGCCTACAACGAGGAACTGGCGAAGATCACCTCCGACCCGGAGAAGTACCTCTCCATCGTGGGCGAGTTCGGCTTCACGGAGGAGGAGCTGCCCGATCCCGAACTGACGACCGCCGACCTGTGCGCCGGGGCCGAGTAGCCGGCGGTGGACAGTAATATCGATTCCTTCCTGGAGGCGTGGCCGCGTCTCCAGGAAGGGATCGTCACCACCATCTATCTCACTCTCGGTGGCGCGGCCCTGGCGTTCGCGCTGGCGCTCGTGCTGGGTGTGGCGGCGGGCTCCCGTTTCATGCTCATCCGCGGGGTGTCGAGGACTATCGTCGAGTTCTTCCGCGGAACCTCCCTTTTGGTGCAGCTGTTCTGGCTGTTCTTCGTCCTGCCGCTGCTCGGCTACGAGCTCGACCCGCTGTTCTGCGGGATCCTGGCGCTGGGGCTCAACTACGGGGCGTACGCGGCCGAGGTCGTCCGCGGGTCGCTGGCCGCCGTGCCGGCCCCGCAGTGGGAGGCCGCACTGGCATTGAACTTCACGTCGTGGCAACGCCTGTACCGGATCGTCTTCCCGCAGGCGTGGGTGCAGATGATCCCGCCGCTCAATAACCTGCTGATCCAGCTGCTCAAGGGCAGCGCACTGGCCAGCTTCATCCTGCTCCAGGACCTGACCTTCCATATCGGCGAGCTGCGGCGGGTCACCGGTGACACCGTCTTCGCCTTCGGGATCGGTCTGGTGCTGTACTTCCTCATCGCCTACGTCCTCACCCTGTTCATGAACATGCTCGAGGTCGGCGCGAAGTCCCGACTCGGGGTCGGGCCGTCGATGCGTGAGGTCCTGAGTCTGCGTCCCGAACGGGTCGACGAGGCAGTGGGGGTCGGACGATGAGTGTCGACTGGAGTTGGGAACGCGCCGCCGAGGCCGTGCCCGTCCTGCTCGAGGGCTTCAGGATCACGCTGCTCGCCACCGTGGTCGGATTCCTCATCGCCGCCGCACTGGGACTGGTCGTGGCGGTGCTCCGTCGGGCCGCGCCCGCGGTGATCACGGTGCCCCTGCGGATGGTGACCGAGTTCATCCGGCTCACCCCGCTCGTGGTTCAGCTGCTGTTCGCCTACTTCCTGCTCCCACAGTTCACCGCGCTGCAGATCGGCATCGGCGTGATCGGCGTGCATTACGCGACCTACATGGCCGAGGTGTACCGCGCGGGCATCGACGCCGTGCCGCGGGGGCAGTGGGAGGCCGCGCAGGCGCTGTCCCTGCCCGCGGGCCGGACGTGGCGGGCGGTCGTGCTCCCGCAGGCGATCCGCAACACCGTCCCGGCGCTCGGCAACTATGCGATCTCGCTGTTCAAGGACACCCCGTTCCTCTTCGCCATCACCGTGGTGGAGATGGTCACGGCAGCGCAGCAGTACGGCGCCCGGAACTTCCAGTACCTCGAGCCGATCACGCTCGCCGGCGTGATCTTCCTGCTCGCGAGCTACCCGACATCGATTCTCATCCGGAGACTGGAGAAGTCCCTTGCCTACTGACGACACCACCCCGGCCGGCGACGCCGCCCCCGCCGGTCACACGCCATCGGCCGGGCCGGGGTCCACGGGCGCCGACGACGCCCCGATGGTGGTGTTCGAGAAGGTGGTCAAGAAGTTCGGCGGCCACACCGTCCTGGACCACCTCGACTTCACCGTGCGGCGCGGCGAGCGCGTGGCACTGATCGGACCGAGCGGATCGGGCAAGACGACGATCCTGCGGCTGCTGATGACGATCGAGTCGGTGGACGACGGCGTGATCTGGGTGGAGGGCGAGCCGCTGACCCACCAGCTCAGGGACGGCAAGCTGGTCAAGCCCTCTCAGAAGCATCTGCGCGCCGTCCGATCGAAGATCGGCATGGTGTTCCAGCAGTTCAACCTGTTCCCCAACATGACGGTGCTGAGGAACATCACCGAGGCGCCCATCCACGTCCTGGGCAGATCGAAGGAGGAGGCGGAGGCGCGGGCGCGGGAACTCCTGGCCACCGTGGGGCTCTCGGACAAGGAGAACGCCCACCCCACCACGCTCTCGGGCGGCCAGCAGCAGCGGGTCGCCATCGCCCGCGCGCTCGCGATGGACCCGGACATCCTGTTGCTCGACGAGGTCACCTCGGCCCTCGACCCGGAGCTGGTCGCGGACGTGCTCGGGGTCCTCCGGATGATCGCCGAGTCCACCGACATCACGATGCTCATCGTCACCCACGAGATGGGCTTCGCCCGCGACGTCGCCGACCGCGTCCTCGTGTTCGACAAGGGCAAGATCGTCGAGGAGGGGACGCCGGAGGCGATCTTCACGGACCCGCAGCAGGAGCGGACCCGCACGTTCCTCAAGGCCGTCCTCGACCGCTGAGTCCCGCGGGCCGACCGGACCTTGACCGGGCGCCGCCGCACTGTACGATTGTCGACAATCAGACGGTTCGGTGGAAGGTGCCCGCATGACAGTCACCCTGACGGCGCTTGAGCTCGCCGAGTGTTTCCGGGACGGCGCGTACTCCCCGGTGGAGTCGGCCGAGGAGGCGCTCGACGCCATCGAGCGGGTGGACGGGAGGATCAACGCCTTCTGCCACGTCGACCGCGAGGCGACCCTCGCCGAGGCCGGGCGTTCCGAGGAGCGGTACAGGAGCGGCGCGCCGCTCGGTCCGCTCGACGGGGTACCCACGTCGATCAAGGACATTTTCTACACCCGGGGCGTCCCGACCCTGCGGGGCTCCCACCTGCTGGCCGACAAACCGGGCGCCACCGATCCGGCGTCCTGGCCCGACGACGCCCCGGTGACCTCCGCGGTCCACGAGGCCGGATGCGTGGTGATCGGCAAGACCACGACCCCGGAGTTCGCGTGGAAGGGCGTCACCGACAACACGCTCACCGGGATCACCCGCAACCCGCATGACCCGGCCCTGACCCCGGGCGGTTCGAGCGGTGGGGCGGCGTCGGCGGTCGCCGCCGGGCTCGGGCAGCTCGCACTGGGCACCGACGGCGGCGGCTCGGTCCGGATCCCCGCCGCGTTCTGCGCGATCGTCGCGCTCAAGCCCACCTACGGGGTCATCCCGATGTTCCCGTCGAGCCCGTTCGGCACGCTCGCGCACGCCGGGCCGATGACCCGCACGGTGTCCGACGCCGCCGCGTTCATGGACGCTCTGCTGCGCCCCGACCCGCGGGACTGGTCCGCCGTCCCCGCGCGCGCCACCACGCCCGGCCCGGGCGGGTATCTGGCCGCGGCGACCGAGGGGACGCGGGGCGACCGCCCGCTCGAGGGCCTGCGGGTCGCCTACAGTCCCACGCTGGGCTTCGGTCGGAACGATGCCGACGTCGAGCGCGAGGTCACCCGCGCGGTCGGCGTCCTCTCCGAGCTCGGGGCGCACGTCGACACCGCCGACCCGGGCGTGACCGACCCCGTCGACGCGTTCCACGTCCTGTGGTTCGCGGGCCTGGCCGCGGTCCTCGCGCCGCACGGGCCGGACGCGATCGAGCGCGTTGACCCGTCGATGCGCGAGGCCCTGGGCCGGTATCACGACTACTCCGCCGCCGACTACCTCGACGCGGTCGCCGTCCGCATGGCGCTGGGGGCGAGGATGGCCGATTTCCACCAGCGGTACGACATCCTCATCACGCCCACCACCCCGATCCCGGCCTTCGACGTGGGGTCGGACGTGCCGCCGGGTTGGCACAGCCCGGACTGGACCTCGTGGACGCCCTACACCTATCCGTTCAACATGACCCAGCAGCCGGCGCTGAGCGTTCCGTGCGGGACGACCGACTCCGGGCTGCCGGTGGGTCTGCAGGTGGTGGGGGCCCGCTTCGAGGACCGGCTCGTCGTCCGGGTCGGCGCCGCCCTCGAGGTCGCGCTGGGCAGGGTGGTGCCCACGCCCCGGGTCCACGCCGGCGGTGCCGGGGGCGATGACCGATGACGACACCCGTCCCGGAGTCGGCCACCGGGCCGGCCGCAGCATCCGCCACCGGGCCGGCCG
>NZ_KV824132.1:0-7752 GCF_001815995.1 Dietzia sp. HMSC21D01
CGCGCCGGGCTCCGCGAGCCCGCCTGGCCGCAGCGCGCGGCCGCCGAGCTGGGCCTGGACTGGCGCGACGCCCCGTACCCGCCGCAGTACACGCGGGGGAAGTGGGACTGAGCTACAGATCCAGCTCGATGTCCGAGGAGGCCAGCGAGTTGCAGACCGTGATCCGCTCCTGCTGCACACCGGGCTGTTCGGCGCTGGTGGTGCCGGCGAGCTTGGTCGTGACGCACGCCTTGCACAGGCCCCGCTCGCAGCCGGTGGGCACCGGGATCCCGGCGCGCCCGGCCGCCTCCAGCAGTGTGGTGCCGCCGTCGATCTCCACAGACGTCCCGGTGCGGGCGAAACTGACGGTGTAACGGCTACCGTCGTCGGCGGGCCGATCCAGTTCGGGCGCGGTGAACGACTCGGCGTGGAAGCGCTCGGCGGGCTGTCCCAGCCCCCGCAGCCACCCGCGGGCCAGGTCGATCACCGCCGCCGGGGCGCAGACGTAGGTCTCGCGCTCGGCCAGGTCCGGCACCAGCTCGGTCAGCAGTTCCGGGCCGAGGCGTCCGGTGCGAAGGTCGTCGCGGGTGGCCGGGGCGTCGGTGAACAGGTGCAGCGTGATCCCGGCGTCGCGGGCCAGCTCACGAAGCTCCGGCTCGAAGATGATCGAGCGTTCGTCGCGGTTGAAGTACAGGACCGTCGCGTCGACGTGGGGGCTGGCGTCGCGGGCGAGGCGGCGCAGCAGCGCGATGATCGGGGTGATGCCCACGCCGCCCGCGATGTGCAGGGTGGGGGCCGGGTGAGTGGTGTCAGGCTCTGCCGGCAGCGCGAAGTCACCGGTCGACTGCGGCACACCCACCAGGGTCACGTAGGCCCCCGGCTTCAGGGTGTCGTTCAGCCGGTTGGAGACGCGGCCGTCAGCCACGCGCTTGACGCAGAACTCCAGGTCGGACGGCCCGGCCTGCCCGACCGAGTCGTGGACCAGGCTGTACTGGCGGACCAGCTCGTCGTCGTCGACCATCTGGCGCACCGACACGTACGCGCCGGCGTCCCACCGCACATCTTCCCACCCGCGCGGGCGGGCCAGGCGCACTGATAGGGCTTGCCCGTCCGCGACAGGCGTGGCCGCCACGACCCGCGCCGGCACGTTGTGGAACTGCGGCTTGTCGAGGTAGGGCGACTCGGGCAGCCGCCGGTAGCGCAGCCCGGCCGCGACGCGGCGAACGAGCGAAGCCGGGTCGCGCAGCAGGTCGCGGGGCCGAGAGAACTCGCGCTCGCCGAACGGCACCGACAGTCCGGTGAGCGTCTTGGCGATGAGCGGCACGGTCCCCAGAAGCGGCGTCTCGTGGTAGGGCAGCCCGTGCCGGGCGGCGATCTCGCGGACCTCCGGCGCGATCTTTCGCTGCATCGACGGCGGCAGATCGGGGAACAGGTGGTGCTCGACGTGCGTCTCCAGCCCGCCGTAGAAGATGCGCAGATCGGGCCGGTACTCGAACGGCACCTCCTCCTCGAGCAGCCGCGCGAGGGCGTCGTCCATCTGCGCGCTGGGCAGGAAGTTGCGGGTCGCGCGGATCTGACGCTCGTAATACTGGTCGGCGGTCTCGTCGGGGCCGGGGTCGGTGAACAGCTCGAGCTCGCCCGCGTGGTGCTCGATGAACACCAGGAACAGCACCGACATGTAGCCGGTCACCCCGCCGAGGTAGTTCGCGGCGAGCGTCTGCAGCGGCTTCCATCCCGAACGGAACGGCTCGTCGACAAACCGACGCCGGGCGTCGCGGCCGGCGATCCGGGCGGGGGACCACAGCATGTATGAGCTGAAGAGCCCGTGTCCCTCGACCTTGCGCGCGATGTTCGCCAGGAAGAACGGCGCCGCGATCGGGGCCATCGCGGCCAGCGCCGAGATCATCGCGACCTGGCCGAGGTGGTGGCCGTACCAGTCCTGGCCGGCGCTGCCGCGGAACAGGCTGTACCCCAGGTCGTGGTCCTTGCCGACGATGTTGGTGTTGGGGTGGTGGCCCACGTGGTGCATGGTCTTCCACTGGTCGGTGTCGACGTTGAAGTCCCAGTGGTAGCGGTCGGAGTGGTACTCGCCGCAGTCCGGCAGGTGGTCGTAGCTGCCGTGGATGATGCTGTGGCCGAGTTCGGAGAACTGCATGAGGCGGTACGCCATCTCCAGTGCGGTGGCGCGGCGGACCGCGCGGGGGCCGCCCTCGCGCAGCAGTTCGCGACGGCGGGCGTCGATCGCCTCGCCGTAGGCGGTGACGTTGCGGATGTGCGCCAGGTCCTCGGCGCCGACCGCGGCCTTGGCGCGGATGTAGAGGGCGCCGAGCTCGGCCGCGAGCCCGGTGTCGGTGGCGGTATCAGGGGAGCCGGCGAGGGT
Organism: Dietzia sp. HMSC21D01; assembly: GCF_001815995.1. Lineage (NCBI taxonomy): Bacteria > Bacillati > Actinomycetota > Actinomycetes > Mycobacteriales > Dietziaceae > Dietzia > Dietzia sp. HMSC21D01. Next base: position 2,360 of record NZ_KV824132.1, read on the forward strand.
CATGACTGTGACCGTAGCCACGCATCCGCGCCGGCGGAATGGCACTTTCGGTCGGGAAGTTGGCACTTTCGGACAATCGGGTGGGTGGGTTGGTAGTTTCAGGCGATGACTGTGAGGCCGTCGTTGTCGTCGTCGCGGTCGTCGCCGGGATCGCCCGTGTGGGCCGTGCCGCGCGGCACGGAGGGCGTGCGGATCATGGTGGAAGGCGCCGTGGCGCAGGGGATGACGACGACGAGGTGCCTCGCCGGCACCGGAATTCAGCCGCCCGATCTCGCGGATGAGAACGCGCAGATCTGGGCACATCAAGAGTTCGCGGTGATCCGCAATCTGTTGGCCGAGCTCGGGGACCTGCCCGGGCTGGGAGCCGGCATCGGGGCGTATTCGACCATCGGTCGGACCGGCGTGATCGGATTCATGATGCTGGCCGGGCCCACCGTGCGCGCGGCGCTCGAGCGGGCGATCCCGTACCTCGCGCTGTCGCCGACGCACCTGCGGTTCGCGCTGGAGGAAAGTGGCTCGGGAGACGGCGCGGACGGCCTCGTCTACGCCGTCGCCGCCGACGACGAGATCCCGCCCGATGTGCGCGCCTTCGTGGTGGAACGGGACCTGGCCGGGCTGGCGGCGGCGTTTCGTGGCGCGCAGATCGACCTGCAGCTGGTCGGGATCGAGACCACGCTCGGGCCCGCGAGCGCCGCGCTGCTGGCGGAGGCGTGGCGGCTCGAGCAGGCGGCCGTGGTTCCCCGGTGCGCGACTAACCGGCTGGTGATCCCGCGCGAGCGCCTGGACGAGCGGCTGCCGCAGGCGGATGAGAACACCGCGCGGCTGTTCGAGCAGCAGTGCCGGGAGGTGCTGGATGCCCGGCTGGCCCGCGTCGGTGTGGCCGGGCAGGTGCGTAGCCGGCTGCGGCACGAGCGGGGTGACTGGCCGTCCATGGCGGATGTAGCCGCTGACCTGCACGTCGACGAGCGCACGCTCCGGCGGAGGTTGACCGCGGAGGGCACGTCGTTCCGGCGGCTGGTCGACGAGGTGCGGCATGGCAGGGCGCTGGAACTGCTCGCCCAGGGCGCGGCGGTGTCCGAGGTGGCGCGCGAGCTCGGATACTCGGAGACCGCGACGTTCACCCGATCGTTCACCCGCTGGGAGGGCGTGTCTCCGAGCCGGCTACGGGAGCGGGGCCTGTGACGCGGATGGCACACTTCGAGGTGATCGAGACCTACACCAGGACAGGGCCCGGGCACCGGCCACACGGCGCGATCGTCGCCCGCCTGTCGACCGAGCGCTGAAGGAGACCCGAGTTGATCCTGTTCGAGACCCTGAAGACCCGCTGCCGCGACGAATGGGACGCCTACACCCGGCACGACTTCGTGGAGCGGCTCGGCGCCGGCACCCTGCCGCTGCCGGTCTTCCAGGACTACCTGGTCCAGGACTTCCACTTCCTCGTCCAGTTCACCCGCGCCAACGCCCTGGCCACGTATAAGAGCCGCACGCTTGCTGACCTCAGGGCCGCGCACGCCGCGACCGGGGCGATTCTCGCCGAGACCGAGCTGCACCTGACGCTCACCGAGCGCTGGGGCATCCCGCGCGCCGAGCTCGAGGCCGCTCCCGAGAAGCAGGCCACTGTCGCCTACACCCGCTATGTCCTGGACTCGGGAATGGCCGGGGACCTGCTCGACCTGAGCGTTGCGCTGGCCCCGTGCACGATCGGCTACGCCGAGATCGGCGCCAGGCTGCAGCCGCGTCTGGCCGAGCACGGCGGGCAGGTTGGCGAGCACCCGTACCGCGAGTGGATCAGTGAGTACTCCGGCGAGGAATTCACCGCCGCCTCCCGCGCCGCGATCGCCCAGCTCGATGCCCTGGCTGCGGGCGGGCTGTCGGACCGTCGGCTGGACGAGCTCACCGACGTGTTCCGCACGGCCACCCGCCTGGAGATCGACTTCTGGCAGCAGGCTCTCGACAGCGCCGAGTAGGCATCGCCGCCGCGTGGTCGCAGACCACGGTGGTATGTGGACCCGCCCCGGGGATGTGTGAATCGGCGAGACCACGCGGCGGCGAGGGGTCCTGGGCAGGGGCTCAGAACAACTGCCGCAGGTTCGCCTTGGCCAGGTCCACCAGCTCGTCACCGCGGCCGGACAGTACGGTGCGCAGCGAGTAGAGCGTGAATCCCTTGGCCTGGGCGGCGCTGATGGACGGGGGGATCGTGAGCTCCTGGCGTTCCACCTCCACCTCGAGCAGGGCGGGCCCGTCGTGGGCGAGGAACCGCTTGACGGTCCCGGCCAGATCCTTGGACTTGTCCGCCCGGAAGCCCGCGAGCCCGCAGGCCTCCGCGACCTTCGAGAAGTCGGGGTTGGACAGGTCGGTGCCGAAGTTCACGAAGCCGTCGGCCTTCATCTCCACCTCCACGAAGTTGTACGAGGCGTTGTTGAACACCACCACCTTGACCGGCAGGTCGTGCTCGACGAGCGTGAGCAGCTCGCCCATCAGCATGGAGAGCCCACCGTCGCCCGCGAGCGCGATCACCTGTCGGCCGGGTGAGGCGGCCTGGGCGCCGATCGCCTGCGGCAGGGCGTTGGCCATGGACCCGTGGGTGAACGACCCGACGATCCGTCGGCGCCCGTTCATCGTCAGATAGCGGGCCGCCCAGATCACAGGGCTGCCGACGTCCGGCAGGAACACCGCGTCGTCGTCTGCCGCCTCGTCGATCAACCGCGTCAGATACTGCGGGTGGATGGTCCGCTTGGACGGCGTGGCGAGATCGTCCAGCGTGCGCCGCGTCTTGGCGTAGTGCTTCGTGGCACCGTCGAGATGTTTGCGGCCCGTGTGCGTGCGCAGCCTGGGGAGCAGCGCCCGTATCGTCTCCCCGACACCGCCGACCAGCGGTACCTCGACAGGCGTGCGTCGACCGATCCGATCGCCCCGGATGTCGACCTGGATCACCGTGGCGTCCGGGTAGAACTGCTGATACGGCAGGTCGGAGCCCAGAACCAGCAGGGTCTCGGCGGCCATCATGGCGCGGTAGCCCGAGGAGAACCCGAGCAGACCGGTCATTCCCACGTCGTAGGGATTGTCGTGCTCCACCCATTCCTTGCCACGCATCGCGTGGACGATCGGCGCCTTGAGCATCTCCGCGATCTGCAGCAGTTCGTCATGGGCGCCCGCGCAGCCGGCGCCTGCGAGGATCGTCACGTCCTCGCAGCCGTCGAGGGCACGGACGGCGCGAGCGAGATCCTCCTCTGCCGGGACCACCGCACTGACTGTGGGGCGGATGGCGGCCGCCTCGGCGGTGATCTCCTCGAGCGCCACGTCGCCGGGCAGGACGAGTACGGCCACCCCGCGCTTCTCGATGGCCGCACGCATAGCGATCCTCAGCAGCCGCGGCGCCTGCTCGGCTGACGAGACGTGCTCCGCATAGACGCTGCACTCGCGGAACAGCTCCTGTGGATGGGTCTCCTGAAAATATCCCGTCCCGATCTCCTCTGACGGGATGTGCGCGGCCAGCGCGAGGACCGGGACCCCGGAACGCTGGGCGTCGAACAGGCCGTTGATCAGGTGCAGGTTGCCGGGCCCACAGGAACCGGCGCACACCGTGAGGTTCCCCGTCAGCGCGGCCTCTGCGGAGGCGGCGAACGCGGCCGCCTCCTCGTGCCGGGTGATCACCCAGTCCACGCCGTCGGTCTGCCGGATCGCGTCCGTGACGCCGTTCAGCGAGTCGCCGGGAAGTCCGTAGACCCGCTGGACCCCCGAGGCGTGGAGCGTGTCGATGATGTGTCGAGCGACCGTGGTACGTGTGGGCATGTATGCCTCCGACTGGTGGTGAACTCGTCGCCGAAGGGCCGGGCCGGCCCTTCGGCCATCCCCGACCCTACGACCCTTCAGTGCGACCGGGTACCGATCGCGCTTCGGGTCAGGAGCCGGAATGTCGCTGGCGGTGACGGGTGAGGTGGGGGTGTCCGGGTGGGGTCAGCCGTGCGCCGGGGCGGGCGGGTCTCCCGGGGTGGGCGCGGTCGCGGTGGTGGCGTTGTCGTCGTCGACCCGGGGAACGTCTTCTCCGTCAATCTCGACGACCTCGCCCCTGCCGTCATCCCACACGGCCTCGCCGCGCGCGATCATGCCGGCCTCGGTGCTGAGGGTGACCTGGGGGAGGAAGAACGCGAAGAGAAGGGCGACGGCGAGGACCGGCACCACGAACCAGAGCGCGGGAGCCAACGCATCCGCATAGGAGTCCACGATCCCCTGGTTCAGCGGCTCGGGGAGGTTCGCCACGAAGGCCGGCGTGACGGCGCCCGGGTTCAACCCCGAGGCGATCGCCTGCTCCGGGTTGGCGGCCACCGTGTCGGTGAGGTTGTCGATCAGCCGACCCGTGAACAGCGAACCGAACCAGGCGGTGTCGATCGCCGCACCGATCTCGCGGAAGTAGTTGTTCGAGCTCGTGGCCACGCCCACCTCGCGCGGGTCGACCGCGTTCTGAACCGCCAGCACGATCACCTGCATGACCAGGCCCAGGCCGGCGCCGAAGAACAGCAGCATGCCCATGATCTGCCAGATCGGGGTCGAGCCTGTCATCTGGGTCATCACCGCGACCGTGGCCGTGGTCAGCGCCATGCCGACGATCGGGTAGATGCAAAAAGGCGTGCTCGGTCACGTGCCTTCTGGTCTCAGATCTGTCGCCTGCCCGCGGGCATCGGCGGCTACAGCGCCACCGCGTCGACCTCGGTCCCGGCGGCCAGCGAGGTCACGTCGGCGGGGATCTCCACCAGCACGTCAGCGCGCGCCATCGAGGCGACCAGGTGTGAGCCGGAACCGGAGACCGGCTCGACGACGGGGATGCCAGCACCGGAGTCAGGGCCGAGCGCCGCCCGCAGGAACTGGACCTTCCCTGCGGGGGAGGTGACGTCGCGCGAGAGCCGGGCCCGCACCGGTTGGACAGGCGACCGCCCCACCGCCTCGAGGATGACCGGTCGCAGCAGCACCACGAACGACACCAGCGCGCTGACCGGGTTGCCCGGCAGACACACGACCGGGGTACCGCGCCACGTCGACAGGCCCTGCGGGCCGCCGGGCTGCATGGCGATCGGCGCGAAGCGGGCGCCCTCGCGGTCGGCGAGCACCTGGCGCACCACCTCGGCGTCGCCCATCGAGACGGCACCCGCGGTCACCACGAGGTCGGCGTCGCCGGTGGCCGCGTCCAGGGCCGCGGTGAACTCGCCGCGGTCGTCGCCCGAGATCGTCGTGGTGGTGACCTCGCACCCGCAGGCCTTGAGGGCGGCGGCCAGGGTGATGGAGTTGGACTCCCAGATCTGCCCCGGCCCCAGCGGCCGCCCCGGCGCGACCAGCTCCGAGCCCGTGGCCACCACGCCGACCCGCGGGCGAGGCCGCACATCGAGACCCGACTCCCC
>NZ_KV824133.1:0-3730 GCF_001815995.1 Dietzia sp. HMSC21D01
CCCGCCGCCGGCGCCGCCCGCGTCGTTCGCGTCGTCCGCGGGGTCGGCGTCCAGGCGGCGGGCGAGCTCCTCAGCGACCTCGGGGGTCCAGGTGTAGAGATCGTCCTCGAAGGGTGACTGGCCGGTCCGGAGTGCCGGACCCAGGACCCTCGCTGCGGCCGCCTCGATCGTCGGGGCAGGGCCGTGGGGCCTGTTCTGGGAACCGTCTGACACGTTTCGAACTCCTGCTACGCCGGCGCTGAGTCGGGCACGTCTGGCCGCCCCGACATTCGTGAAGAACCTACCACCGGGGTCGCCACGGAGCAGGTCAGCTCTGGTACGGCTCCGCGGTCACGACGGTGACGGAGACCTTCTTGCCGTTGGGGGCGGTGTACTCGCGGGTCTCGCCGTTCTTGGCGCCCAGGACGGCCTTGCCGAGCGGCGAGTCGGGCGAGTAGATCTCGAGGTCGTCCTTGCCGGAGCCCTCGCCGCGGGTGCCGATGAGGAAGGTCTCCTTGGTGTCCTCGTCGCCGTTGTAGTACGCGCGGACGACGGAGCCGATGAGCGCGACGCCGGACTCGGTGGGCGTCTCGCCGACCTGGGCGTTGGCCAGCAGGTCGTCGATGGTGCGGATCCGCGCCTCCTCCTGGCCCTGCTGCTCGCGCGCGGCGTGGTAGCCGGCGTTCTCCTTGAGGTCGCCCTCCTCGCGCCGTTCGTTGATCTCGGCGGCGATGACCGGGCGGTTGGCGATCAGCGCCTCCTTCTCGGCCATGAGGCGGTCGTACGAGTCCTGGGTCAGCCAGTGGACCTGGGTGTCGTTCGCCATGAGCGCACTCCAATCTGTTCGCGTGCGTGACTTAATAAAAACACGGCCCCGCGGAACCGGAGCCGTGCTGAAGCGCCAATATTAACACAGTCACCGCCGCGCGAGGGCGGTGGTGGGTCGGGCTCGCAGGCGCTCTACCTGCGCAGGTAGTCCGGGACGTCCTCGCCGCAACCGTAGACGTCGGCGACGAACGCGCGGTCGGTGGTGAACACGGACGCGGTGATCTCGACGGTGCCGTTCTCGGACGGAGGAACGTAGACCTCACGCCGGCCCAGCTCGCCCTTGGACTCCTCCTGAGCCCGGATGATGCAGTAGGCGGGCGTGCCCGGTTCCTCGCGGGTGACGGTGAACGTGAGGTCGACCCGGCCGGAGTCCACGACCTCCACGCCGGTCGCCTCGCCCGAGATGTCGGGCGTCTGGTTGAGGCGGTACATCGTCACCACGCCGGCCACCAGCAGCGCGCCCACGAGCAGGACGAGGAGAACGGCGACGACCTTGCCGGCCACGCCCGAGCCGCGGTCGGCGTCGGCGTACCGGTCGGCGGGCGGCCCTGCGGGGCGCCGCGACGGGGCGTCCGACCTCGGCTCATTCATGGGGGCCAGGGTATCCGGGCGCGTCGGCGAGGACGGTCGGGGGGTCCACCGGGGCACGGGCCGGGGGCACGGCGCGCGGCGACGCCCATAGAATGGTGCGGTCCTCCACCTACTCGAGAAGAACGGCAGGTGCACCCGATGGCCGGTCTGCGGCTGATGGCGGTCCACGCCCACCCTGACGACGAGTCGTCCAAGGGGGCGGCGACCATGGCCAAGTACGTCGCGGAGGGCGTCCACGTGCTGGTCGAGACGTGCACCGGGGGAGAGCGGGGCGACATCCTCAACCCCGCGATGGACCGCCCGGACATCACCGCGAATCTGCCCGCGGTTCGCGTGCGCGAGATGGCGCGCGCCGCCGACATCCTGGGCGTCGACCACCACTGGCTGGGCTACGTGGACTCGGGGCTACCCGAGGGGGACCCGTTACCGCCCCTGCCGGAGGGGTGCTTTGCCCTGGCCGACGACGACGAGGTCACCGAGGCCCTGGTCCGCAGGATCCGCGAGTTCCGGCCACACGTGATGATCACCTACGACGAGAACGGTGGTTATCCCCACCCGGATCATCTGAAGGTGCATTCGGCGTCGATGGCCGCCTACGAGGCCGCCGCGGACCCGGCCCGGTATCCGGACGCTGGCGAGCCGTGGGCCATCGCGAAGGTCTACTACACGCACGGCTTCCCCCGGCGCCGCCTCGAGCTGCTCGACGAGGAGCTGTACGCCCGCGACGGCGTCCGCCACTTCGACGAGTTCCTGTCCCGCTGGAAGGACCGTCCGGACGTGATGGAGCGGGTGACCACCCGGGTGGAGTGCGCGGACTACTTCGAGCAGCGCAACTCGGCCCTGCTGGCGCACGCCACCCAGATCGACCCCAACGGCTGGTTCTTCGCCGCGCCGGTGGAGATGCAGCAGCGGGTGTGGCCGACCGAGGAGTTCGAACTGGCAGCCAGTCGGGTGGGCTTCCCTCAGCTCGGTGAGGGAGAATACGAGACAGACCTCTTCGCGGGAGTCGACCCGTCGGTCGAGCTCCCGGTCGGACCGAGCACGAGTGAGGACGCGCGATGATCACCCTGGGACCGGACGTCCAGATCCTGGCGTACGAGTCGGCGATGATCTTCGCTCAGAACCAGTCGCCCGGCACCCCCGGGTACAACGACAACCCGGTCGGCCCCGAGTTCGGCAAGGCCTCGCCGCTCGGTATCCCCCTCGTACTGCTGCTGCTCATCGCCACGGTCCTGCTCGTGCGCAACATGAACAAGCACATCAAGAACCTGCCGGAGAGCTTCGACGCCGAGAACCCGGCGCCGGACCAGCTCGCCGACGAGGGCACCGACCGCTCTGGTGTGATCGGTGCCCCCGGTAGCGACGAGGTGGGCGACCCGCGCTGACGCCCCGCGGCGTCAGGCGCGCCGGCCGGGTGTCCGGTGCCGCTGCCGGTCTAGCGTCCCAGGAGATCGCCCATCGGGACGAAGTCGCTGAACTCGTCGTCGTCGTCCCGTCGTCCCCGCTTGTCATCCGCGCGCGTCGGCTCGACCGCGCCGGCGGTGACCCCCGCGAACCGCAGCATGTAGTCGCCCAGTTCGGTCCCCACCCGGACGGCGCGCGTCCGTAGCGAGTTCTCGTCGCCCGCGGTGGACACGGCGCCGAAGTCCTCGGCGGCAGCGAACACGGTGGTGGGCACGACGTCGGCCTTGAGGTAGGCGAACATCGGCCGCACTGCGTAGTCGACCGCCAGCGAGTGCCGCGCCGTCCCGCCCGTCGCGCCCAGCGCCACCGGCACCCCGGCGAGGGTGCCGGGCTCGATGACGTCGAACAGCGACTTGAACAGGCCGGAGAACGACTGGTTGTAGATCGGCGTCACCGCGATCAGCCCGTCCGCGCGGCCGATCGCGTCGATCGCCGCGCTCAGCTTCTCGCCGGGGAAGCGGGTGACCGTCGCGTCGACGACCTCGTGGGCCAGCTCGCGCGCCTCGAGGACCGTCACCTCGACGCGCTGCCCGTGGCGGGCGAGGGCGTCACGGGTGGCGGAGGTGAGTTGGTCGGCGAGCATCCGCGTGCTGGAGGGCACGGAGGTGCCCGCGGCGACGACGACGAGGTTGAGCGACCGCTCGTCAGGGGCGGTGTGGTCGGTCAGGTGCTCGGAGCTCACTTGGACTCCTTTCCGGCCGGCGCCTCGGCGAGGCGGGCCTGGGTGCGGCGGTTGCGGGCCAGCGACTCCTGCTGTGCCCGCTGCCCGCCCTCGGCGGTGAGGCCCGTCCAGTTGTCGCCGGTGCCGAAGCGGTAGGCGTCGGAGTAGGCGGGCTCGCCGGCGGCGGCGAGTTCGGCGTCGCGGGCG
>NZ_KV824134.1:0-4207 GCF_001815995.1 Dietzia sp. HMSC21D01
CCGCGGTGACCCGGTCGGGGTCCCGCGGGGCGGCGTAGTCGATGGTCGGGACCGGCCCGTCAGATGCGGTCGACCAGCAGCTTGGCGAACGCGGCCGGGTCGGACAGCGTGCCGCCCTCGGCGAGGACGGCGGCACCGGCGATGAGCCGCGCGGTGTCCTTGAGCTCGGGCGCCGAGGGATCCTCGGCGTGCCGGGCGCGCAGGCGCTCGACCAGCGGGTGCGTGGGGTTGAGCTCGAGGATCCGCTTGCTGACGGGCAGTTCCATACCCGAGGCGCGGTACATGGCCTCCAGCTGCGGGGTCATGTCGAACTCGTCACCGACCATGCACGCCGCCGACTCGGTGAGGCGATGCGACAGGCGCACCTGCTTGACCTCGTCGGACAGCTCCTCGCCCAGCCAGGTGAGCAGGTCGGCGTACTCGGCGGCGTCGGGCTCGTCCTTGCCCTGCTCGGCCTCCGCGCCGATGCCGGACAGGTCCACGTCGCCCTTGGCCACAGACCGCAGCCGCTTGCCGTCGACCTCGCCGACCGCGTCCACCCACACCTCGTCCACCGGGTCGGTGAGGATGAGGACCTCGACGCCACGGGCACGGAACGCCTCCAGGTGCGGGGAGTTCTCCACCGCCGCGCGGGACGTGCCGGTGAGGTAGTAGATCTCCTCCTGCCCGTCCGCCATACGGGAGATGTACTCGGCGATGGTGGTGCCAACCTCGTCGTCGTCCCCGGTCTTCTCGCCCTCGCCCTCCGGCGCCTTCTCCGACGCGGTGGCGGGCCGGGTGGACGCGAAGGTGCTCACGGCGAGCAGCTGCTCGCGGGCGTCGACATCGGAGATCAGGCCCTCCTTGAGGACCGCGCCGAAGTTGGCCCAGAAGCTGCGGAACTCCTCCGGCCGGTCGTTGCGGAGCTGCTCGATGGTCTGCAGCACCCGCTTGACCAGACGCTTGCGGATCGCCCGGATCTGACGGTCCTGCTGCAGGATCTCGCGCGAGACGTTGAGCGACAGGTCCTGGGCGTCGACGATGCCCTTGACGAAGCGGAGGAACGGCGGGACCAGCTCCTCGCAGTCGTCCATGATGAAGACCCGGCGGACGTAGAGCTGCACGCCCCGCTTGGTGTCCGGGGAGAACAGGTCGAACGGCACCTGCGTGGGCAGGAACAGCAGCGCCTGGTACTCGAACGTGCCCTCGGCCTTGAGGGTGATGGTCTCCAGCGGCTCGTCCCACGCGTGCGAGATGTGGCGGTAGAACTCGGCGTACTCCTCGTCGGTGACCTCCGACTTCGGCCGGGTCCACAGCGCCTTCTGCGAGTTCAGGGTGACGGTCTCGGTGATCGTGCCGCCGGCCGGGGCGTCGCCGGACTCCCCGTCGGCCGCGCCCTCCTCCGGCTCCGGCGCCGGGCGCTCGACGTCCATCCGGATGGGCCAGGCGATGAAGTCCGAGTAGGTGCGCACCACGCGGCGCAGCGTGTGTTCCTCGGTGTAGTCCGGCAGGGCCGCGTCCCCGCCGGCGGGCTTGAGCTGCAGGATGACCGACGTGCCCTGCGGGGCGTCCGGGGCCTCCTCGATCGTGTAGGTGTCCTCACCGCTCGACGTCCAGCGCGTACCAACGCTCTCCCCGGCCTTACGGGTGATGAGCGTGACCGTGTCGGCCACCATGAACGTGGAGTAGAAGCCGATGCCGAACTGGCCGATGAGGTCCGCGGTGGCCTGCTCCGATACCTCGCCCGACTCCTGCGCGGCGCGGGCGGCGGCGAGCGCCTCCCGCATCTGCCCGGTGCCCGACTTGGCGAGCGTGCCGATCAGGTCCACCACCTCGTCGCGGGACATGCCGATGCCGTTGTCCCGGATGGTCAGCGTGCGGGCCGCCGCGTCCGGGACCAACTCGATGTGCAGGTCCGAGGTGTCGACCCCGAGCGAGGAGTCCTGCAGCGCGGCCAGGCGTAGCTTGTCCAGCGCGTCCGAGGAGTTGGAGATGACCTCGCGAAGGAAGGTGTCCGGATTCGAGTAGATCGAGTGGATCATCAGATCCAGCAGCTGCCGGGTCTCGGCCTGGAACTCCCGGGTCTCGGCGGCACCGGAGGTCTGCGGGCTCATGTCGGGTGTCGGTCCTTTCTCTGTCACGTCGCACGGGGGCGAGAAGCGGGCGCGCTCATCGCAGGCACTCTGTTCTCGCCGTCAGGACCAACCTAGTGTGGAGCTCTGACATTCCCCGAGATGAGGTGCCGCCCGTGACCCCGTCGCCACTGCCCCGCGAGGACCTCGACGTCCTCGACCGGTCGACGAAGGTGTTCGCCCGCGCACTCGCCTCGCCGCTCGACGGCGACTGCGAGTCCTGCCCCGGCTGGTCCCGGCGCGACCTCGCCAACCACGTCCTGGGCGGCGGGCTGCGGTACGCCGCCTACTTCCCGCGGCTACCGGAGTCGGAGATCGGCTGGACCCGGACCGCCGACCACGCCGGCGACAAGCCGGTCCCCGCGCTGTACCGGACCTCGGCCGGCCTGCGTAAGGAACTCGCCCGGTCTCGCGACGCTGACGCCCCCGTCCCGCACCGGTTGGCCGAGATCCCCGTCCGCGATCTCCTCGCGCTTCGCGTGTTCGAACTGCTCGTCCACGCCCACGACCTCGACCCCGCCTCCTGGGGGTCGGAGGACACCGGGGAGCTCGCCGCGTGGACCCTCGCCCACGCACGGGACGTGGTCGAGCTGATGCGGTCCTTCGACGTGCTCGCCGACGCGTTTCCGGTCCCGATCGGGGCCGATGCGCGCACCCGGCTCCTCGCGCTGTCCGGCCGCCGGACCAACGGCGACTCGATTTAACGTGCCGTCGACCACGCCGGAGGTCTAGCGTTATCGCTACCGGGCGGCACCGGCAGGCGGGCGCCCACGACGAGAGACCGCGGTAGATGTCCATGTCCTGCGCCCCGTACATCTCCTTCCCCGGCAACGCCTCCGAGGCGTTCCCGTACTACCACGAGCTCTTCGGCGGGGAGCTCAGCCTGATGACCTACGACCAGTTCCCGTCCACGGACGACTTCCCGTTCGACCCGCCGCACGGCTCGGTCGCCCACGCCACCCTCGAGGCGCCGGGGATCACCCTCACCGGCGGCGACGCCATGGGCGAGTCCCTGCCGCAGCTGAGAAATGACGTCTACTCCTTCCTCCTCGGCTTCGACACCGAGGACGAGGCCCGTGCCTTCCTCGACAAGGTCACCGGCAGCGGGGGTCAGATGGCGATGCCCTTCGAGATCGCGCCGTGGGGTGACCGGTACGGGCAGGTCCACGACCGGTTCGGCATCCGCTGGGACGTCGTGGTCCCCGGCACCGGCGAGTAACCCGGAGGAAGACACCCGTATCCATCGCCCGTGCTTGTTACGGTGCTCGTATGGAGATCTCTGGAGCAAGTGCCATCGTCACGGGCGGTGCGTCGGGAATCGGCGCCGCCGTCGTCCGTCAACTCGCCACCAAGGGCGCCAAGGTGGTCGTCGCCGACCTCAACGCGGAGAAGGGTGAGGCCCTGGCGAACGAGGTCGGCGGCACGTTCGTCGCCGTGGACGTGACCAAGACCGAGGACAACGAGAAGGCCGTCGCCGCCGCGCTCGAGCTGGGCCCGCTGCGCTACCTCGTCAACTCCGCCGGCATCGGGTGGGCACAGCGCACGATCGGTCGCGACGGCGAGTACTCGTCGGCCTTCGATCTCAACGCGTTTCGCAAGGTCATCGACATCAACCTCATCGGCTCGTTCGACATGCTGCGCCTGGCCGCCACCAAGATGAGCACCCAGGAGGCCGACGAGGACGGGCAGCGGGGCGCGATCGTCAACATGGCGTCCGTCGCGGCGTTCGACGGCCAGATAGGCCAGGCCGCGTACTCCGCGTCCAAGGGCGGCATCGTCGGCATGACCCTCCCGGTCGCCCGCGACCTGTCGGCCGCCGGCATCCGCCTCAACACCGTGGCGCCGGGCCTCATCGACACCCCGATCTACGGCGAGGGTCCGGAGTCGGAGGCGTTCAAGGCCAAGCTCGGCGAGAGCGTCCTTCACCCCAAGCGTCTCGGCTCCGGGGACGAGCTGGCGTCCATGGTCATGGAGCTGCTCACCAACCCGTACATGAACGCGGAGACCATCCGCGTCGACGGTGGCATCCGGATGCCACCGAAGTGATCTGACCCGGTCAGCACACGACGAGAGGGGCCCCGCCGGATCGGATCCGG
>NZ_KV824135.1:0-2463 GCF_001815995.1 Dietzia sp. HMSC21D01
AGAGCACGGAGGGCGAGGGTCATCGGCCCCCCCATTGCGAGGAATATCGGCACGACGATGGACAGCAGAATATGTGCGGTCATGTGGGCGGAGAACTCGGCTCTCGCATACATGCCGAAGCCCGAGCTGGTGGTCAGAAAGAGGAACACACAGCCGGCCACCCACGAGATGGTGCGACCGGTCGGCCATCCGATTCCTCGCCTTCGCAGCGTTCGTAAGCCCCAGAGGTAAAGACCGAGCGCGACGACCGCCAGTGTTCCCGAGAGTAGATCGAACCGCCATTGCCCGACGATCGTGGCCATGGTGATCGGCCCGGAGAGTTGGAAGCCGATCAGCGATTCGTGAACGCTCGGGAGGTAGCGAGGTGCCGGCGGCGGGGTGCGGCCCAGAGATACAGCGATGGCCATAGTCGCGGCCATCAATCCAGCCTCAATGCCGGTGATACGAATGAGGATGCGCCGGCGAAGCGGTGCGTCGGGGTCCCGACTGTCCAGATCGGCGAGGATGCGGGCGCGTACCAGCAAACCACACAAGCCCAGTAGGGCCAGGGCGAACAGTTTAGCTACGACAAGCAATCCGTATGTGGAGGTGAGCAGGTCGGACAGGCGCAAACGGGTGAAGAGATTGATGACGCCGCTGAGTGCCATCACCACGATCGCCACGGTCGCGACCGCAGAGAATCGACGCAGTGCGAGCGCGACCTTCTTGCCTCCCCACCAGGCGTGCACAAGCACGGCGATGAGGCCGCCGACCCATGCTGCGGCGGCAAAGAGGTGAAGGATCAGCGAATTGGTGGCGATGTCGTGCGCCACCGCGCCTGCCGCATGTCCCGTCGCCGCGACCGGCAGCAGTGACAATACGGTGACGGCGAGCCACACCGCCGACCAACGCCACGAGAGGCTGAAGCGCTGGCCGATGCCTGCAATCAAAGCCAGCAACGCAGCCCACCGCCACGATGAGGCGACCTCGATCTGTTCGACGGCGAGAATCCACTGCTCGGGCGGAAGCGAGGCGGATAATGGTTTGCCCGAAGTGTCCGAGAGGGTGAGCAAGATGAGCAGCGCGGCCGAGGCCGCCCATGCCAGATTCGCCCACGATGAGAGTCGCTGTGCGCGATACCCGGCCACGTCGAGGGTCCCATCGGGTGCCGCAGGTGTGAAGAACACCGCGAACATCGCGGTGCCCACCGCGACTGCGCAGAGCAATTCGGCGACTACCCGTGTGGCAGGTAGCCCGGCAGTGGTGAGGATCCCAGGGTCGGGAATACCCAAAAGGACCAGGGCCTGGGCTGTTGATAATCCGGACAGCATGACCGCTAGAGCGGCACCGATGACGAGCAGGACCAGAATGACCGGCCAGACAGGTCGGCGCACGCTCGCCAGAGGAGAACTCATGGGCTCATCATAGAAAGCTCAACCCCGAGAACCGGAATGGACGAAGGGGGATCGCGACCAAGGGGGTCCTGCTGTCGGCGGAGCCAGGGAAATTAGCGGGGCCCGCCGAGGCCGTCGCCAACCAGGCTTCGGGTTGCACCTCGAAGGCCCCGGAGTCGTTCGAGGTCAATCGAGAGGTCGATGGGTAGCCGCCTGGCGGGACACGGCGACGGAAAGGAAAGGTTCGGTCAGCACATTGAGGCAGCAGCACTCAATAATCGAGACGGTTACCTTGTCGCAGATGGCGCCGTCGTTCCGCGTCGAACCTGGTGCCGTAGCGATCGCGAACAGTCTTCTCGATGAGGCGCTCATGCGAGATGGGTCCGCTGGCGGTAGTAGCAACGGGACGGCCTGATGCGTCGGTAGCAGTATTGTCACCGTCGTCGGTCCGCCCCTGGGGGCCCTCGCCGGCGTCGTTTTCGAGGTCGATGCCATCGGCACGGTTGCGGCGGCGCTCTCGGATGTCGCTCCACAGGAAGTACCCGAAGCCAACTGGTGCTAGGACCCCGAACGCGAGCCACTGCAACCCATAGGACAGGTAGCTGCCCGCCTCGATGGACGGCGTCGGCACCGGCTCGAGCGACCCGGGTTGGTTTCCGGGGAGTTGGAGGTGATGCGGCACGAGGTCGAGGCCCACAAGCGGACCTATTGCGGAGGTTTCGACATTGCGCACCATGTGTCGACCATGCAAAACGGTGGGCTCTGCTGGCGCATCGGTAGCCATTCGGAGCCTGGCGGTGATGGTCACGGGATCAGCCGGTACCGCAGGGTAGTCCGGCACCGAATTGTTCTCGCCGACTGGAACCCACCCGCGATTGATGAGAAGGTCAGTGCCCTTCTCGGTTCGAAAGGCGGCGAAGACCTGGTACACGGCTTTACCGTCGACCGCTCGTTGGCGTAGTAGAACTTCTGCCTCCGGAAGGTAGCGGCCAGTCGTCGTCACGAGGTGCCACTCGGACTGCTCCAGCGGAGTGTTGCCAGTCGTCAGCTCCGCCAGCGGCACCGGATCGGCCTCGATGCTCTCACGGAG
>NZ_KV824136.1:0-3999 GCF_001815995.1 Dietzia sp. HMSC21D01
CCCGGGCGGAGTCGCCCGGGCCCTGCGCCTGTGTCCGGGTGCGGTGGCGGCGGGTCAGCGCTCGCGATCGAGGCCGGTCATCCCGAGGACGTCGAGACGGCGGTCGAGCTCCTCCTCGGACAGCGGGTCGGGGACGAAGCCCAGCGCGATGACCGCCTCGCGGATGGTCAGCCCCTCGGCGAGGGCGTGCTTGGCGACGCGCGCCGCCTCCTCGTAGCCGATCGCCGAGTTCAGCGGCGTGACGATCGAGGGGGAGGACTCGGCCAGACGACGCATGCGGTCGACGTCCGGCTCGATGCCGTCGATGCACCGCTCGGCGAACAGGGTCGACGACGTGGACAGGATCCGGACCGACTCCAGCACGTTGCGGGCCATCACGGGGATGGCGGTGTTCAGCTCGAAGGCGCCGCTCGCGCCGGCCCAGGCGACCGCGGCGTCGTTGCCGACGACCTGGGCGGCGACCTGCGCGACCGTCTCGCACAGCACCGGGTTGACCTTGCCGGGCATGATCGACGACCCGGGCTGCAGGTCCGGCAGATGCACCTCGGAGAGTCCGGTCATGGGGCCCGACCCCATCCAGCGGATGTCGTTGGCGATCTTGGTCAGCGAGACCGCGACCGTACGCAGTGCGCCCGACAGCTCGACGAGCCCGTCACGGGCGGCCTGGGCCTCGAACGGGTCCACGGCCAGGCGGAGCTCCTCGAGACCGGTGAGGGAACGCAGTTCCTCGACGACGGCGGAGCCGAACCCGTCCGGGGCGTTGAGCCCGGTGCCCGCTGCGGTGCCGCCGATCGGCAGCTCGCCCACGCGGGGCAGGGTGCCGCAGACACGCTCGATGCCGGCCCGGATCTGGCGGGCGTAGCCGCCGAACTCCTGACCGAGGGTGACGGGGACGGCGTCCATGAGGTGCGTGCGGCCGGGCTTGACCACGTCACGCCACTGCTCGGCCTTCGCCTCGAACGACTCGGCGAGCACGCCGAGGGCCGGCACGAGGTCGGCGATCACGACCTCCGTCGCGGCGACGTGCGTGGCCGTGGGGAACGTGTCGTTGGACGACTGCGACATGTTCACGTCGTCGTTCGGGTGGACCGTGACGCCCTCGGCCGCGCAGAGCGAGGCGATGACCTCGTTGGTGTTCATGTTGGAGCTCGTGCCCGACCCCGTCTGGAACACGTCGACGGGGAAGTGATCGTCGACCTCGCCCTCGGCGATACGGCCGGCGGCCGCGACGATCGCGTGCACCTTCTCCCGGTCGAGCAGCCCGAGGCGTCCGTTGACGGTCGCGCAGGCTGACTTGAGCAGTCCGAGCGCGCGGATCTGCGCCCGCTCGAGGCCTCGGCCCGAGACGGGGAAGTTCTCCACGGCGCGCTGGGTCTGTGCACGCCAGAGGGCGTCGACCGGGACCCGGACCTCGCCCATCGTGTCGTGTTCGATACGGAATTCAGTCTGATCGGCCATGGGGCCAGACTAGGCGCGCCCGCCGGGCCGTGCAGGAACTACGGCGCGGGCCCGGCGGGCGCGGGTGCCGTCAGCGGGCGTCGGCGGCCTGGCCGTAGTCGACGGCCGAGAACTCGCGCAGCTTCTCCATCTTGTGACGGCCCTCGACGTGGCGGACCGTGCCGGACTTGGAGCGCATGACCAAAGACCGGGTGACGGCGCCGTTGGAGCGGTAGCTCACGCCCCGGACCATGTCGCCGTTGGTGATGCCGGTGGCGGCGAAGAAGCAGTTGTCGCCCTTGACGAGGTCGTCCGTGCCGAGGATGGCGTCGACGTCCAGGCCGGCGTCGACGGCCTTCTGCCGCTCCGCGTCGTCCTGCGGCCACAGCTGGCCCTGGATCTCGCCACCCATGCACTTCATGGCGCACGCGGTGATGATGCCCTCCGGCGTACCGCCGATACCCATGAGCATGTCCACCGAGCTGTCGTCAGAGGCCGCCGCCACGCCGCCCGCCACGTCGCCGTCCATGATGAGACGCACCTTGGCGCCGGCGGCACGGATCTCGGCGATGAGCTCGGCGTGGCGGGGGCGGTCGAGCACGCACACCGTCATGTCGCCGACGTCGATGTTCTTGGCCTCGGCCACCGACCGGATGTTCCACTCGGTGGACTTGGACAGGTCGATCCGGCCGACGGCGTCCGGGCCGACCGCGATCTTGCGCATGTAGAACACCGCCGACGGGTCGAACATCGCGCCGCGCTCGGCGACCGCGATCACGGCGATCGAATTGGGACGACCCTCCGCCATGAGGCGGGTGCCGTCGATCGGGTCCACGGCCACGTCGACCGCCGGCCCGTCACCGGTGCCGACCTTCTCGCCGTTGTAGAGCATGGGCGCCTCGTCCTTCTCGCCCTCACCGATCACCACGGTGCCGTCCATGTCGACGGTCGAGATGAGCTCACGCATGGCGTCGACCGCGGCACCGTCGCCACCGTTCTTGTCGCCCCGGCCCACCCAGCGCCCGGCGGCGAGAGCGGCGGCCTCGGTCACACGGACCAGCTCCATGGCGAGGTTACGATCGGGGCGCTTGGCGTCTGACATAGGTGGTCTGGCTCCTCGGAGGCGGGCGCGGGCGCGACGGGGTCACGCGCGTGCGGCGGGTTGTCGGCGCTCATTGTTCCACCTCCGCGACCGGGCCGGGGGCCACGCGCCGGAGTCGCCCCGGGTGGGTGGGATACTCACAGGCGTGGCCGAGGCGAAACCGAGAATCCTGCAGGGCAACCGCGACATGTTCTGGTCGGTGGTGGTGCTCATGGTCATCTGCGGACTCTTCGCCGGTGTCGCCGGACTGTGCACCTTCAGCCCGTCCGGCCCCGAGCAGGGGCAGATCCCGCAGTTCGACGCCGACGCGTCCCTGCGCCAGGACGCCCGCAGCCTCGAGTACCCGATCCGCTCGCCCGAGGTCCCCGCGGACTGGACCGCCAACTCCGGCCGCGTCCAGGGCTTCGCCGGCACCACCTCCAGCCACGTCGGCTGGGTGACCGGCGAACGCAGCTACGTCGAGCTCGTCCAGTCCGACGCACCGGAGGACGCGTTCCGCTCACTGAACGGCGGCCCGCGGCCCGAGCGCACCATGGTGCCGATCGCCGGGCGGGAATGGACGGTCCTCACCGGCGACGACGTCCGCCCCGTGTGGGTGCTGGACCTCGACGACGTCCGCGTGGCCGTGACCGGCTCGGCGCCCACGGATCAGTTCGAGACGCTCGCCGCCGCCGTCCAGGAGGCGGAGCCGCTCCCCACGCAGTGATCGCCCGCGCGGAGAGGTGAGCCCTCCCGCGTGACCGGGCGGCGGGCTCAGCCCCGGGCGGCGCCGCCCTCGTCGTCGTCGCCGAGGACTGCGTCGATGCGCGCGCGGGCGCCGTCGAGGTGCTCGGTGCACCGCGCGGCGAGTTCCTCGCCCCGCTCCCACAGGGCGAGGGAGGCGTCCAGGTCCTGGCCGCCGGCCTCGAGGATGCGGACCACCTCGATGAGCTCGTCGCGGGCCTGCTCGTAGCCCAGTTCGGAGACGGGGGTCTGCTCGTCGGACATCAGGACTGCTCCTCGGGGGTGTCGGTCTCGGGGGTGTCGGTGGTGGGCGACTCAGTGGTGTGCGACCCGGTTGTGGTCGGCGCGGGCGCGGTGGTGCGGCCGGCGGCGGGCGTCGACCCGAGCACCGCCGCGGACAGGGCGCCGTCGGAGACCCGGATGCGCAGCTGGGAGCCGGGCGGGGCGTCGGCGATCGACGACACCACCCGGCCGTCGTGCACCCCGGCCACCGACTGGACCACCGCGTAGCCGCGGGCGAGGGTGGCCGCCGGGCCGAGGGTGGTCAGGCGCGCCGACAGGTGGCCGAGCGACGTGGACTCCGAGTCGATGATCCGGGTGATGTCGCGCCGCGCGGCCCGCAGCGCCTCGGCGACGACCTCCGCGCGCGAGTCGACGATCCCGTGGGGGTTCGCCATGCACGGCCGGGACCGCACCGCGGCGAGCTGGTTGCGCTCGCGCTCCACCCAGCCGCGCAG
>NZ_KV824137.1:0-8762 GCF_001815995.1 Dietzia sp. HMSC21D01
GCCGGCGACATCGCCCTGCTGGCCAACGGCGAGCCGGCCCCCGCCACCACGAGCCCCGCGGCGCCCGGCACCTCCACGCCGGCGACACCGTCCGCACCCGCGCCCGTCGTGGTCCCCGCCTCCGTCGGGGAAACCGACACCGAGAACATCCAGTCGGCCATGCTCTACGCGGGCACGGAGATCAACGCGCAGCGTGAGATCGCCGAGGAGCAGGCCCGGCGGCCGAAGGTTTCCCTCCCCGCGTTCGGCTCGTTCACCTCGCCGTACGCGATGCGCTGGGGCACGATGCACCAGGGCATCGACATCGCCAACGTCAACGGGACGCCGATCCTGGCGGCGACCGACGGCGTCGTGATCGACGCTGGTCCCGCCCAGGGCTTCGGCAACTGGATCCGCATCATGTCCGACGACGGCACGATGACCGTCTACGGCCACATGGAGCGGCTCGACGTCCAGAAGGGCCAGCGCGTGTACGCCGGCCAGCAGATCGCCGGAATGGGTAACCTCGGGTTCTCCACCGGCACCCACCTGCACTTCGAGGTCCTGGTCAACGGCGGCAAAGACTACGTCGACCCGGTCGTGTGGCTCGCCCAGCACGGTCTCGACCTGGCCACGGGCAGCCTCGCCGGCTCCCACGACCACGCCCACGGCTCGCTCGGCAACTGAGCACACCCGCCCTCGCTGCCCGGCTACCACCGCCTCACCGGGCCCGCGATCCGCTGAGCAGTAGGTCGACCAACGCGTCCACCTCGGGCGCGTCCATCGGGCGGCGCATCGCCAGGGGCGTGAAGATGATCGGCGCGAGGAGTGTGTCGACCACCGTGCGCGGGTCGAGCCCCTCCGCGACCTCGCCCCTCTCCGCGGCGACGTGCACCAGTCGATGCCACGACTCCATCGCCGGCCGCCACAGATCCAGCACCGTCTGGTTGAACTCCGGATGCTGGCCGCCCGCCATGATCGCGGCGATCGCGCCCTCGACCGGCCCCGCGGCGAACTCAGCGAGCCGGTGCGCGAGCGCCCGGAGATTCTCCTCCCACGAGCCGGAGGCTTCGACGACCGGCGCCCGCCGCCCATGGGTCCGCAGGGCCTCGACGAGCAGATCGTGACGAGTCGGTCACCACCGGTAGACCGTCCGCCGACCCACCCCCGCTCGCGCCGCGACGTCGACGATACTGAAGGTCAGATGCCCCTCAGCCAGGTAGCCGAGTGTCGCCTCCCCCACCGACTGACGCACCTTCTCGCTGCGCCCACCTGCGCGTACCCGCGCCCGTCCTTTCTCGGTCTCCACCCGGCCGCACCTCCGCCCCCGATCGAGTGATAAAAGCGTTTACACATTCTTATCGACACAATCCGGGCTTCCAAAACCACCTGCATGACATTCTCCGCTAGGACAGGTCACCGGCGCACCGGGAGGGGAACCCGCTCACGAGGACACGACTCATCCCGACGTCGCCGTGGTCGGCGCGGGCCCGATCGGCGCCGCGACCGGTCGCCATGACCAGCGTCGGCTCCACCGTCGTCCTCGCGGAGGTGGAGGGCGCGCAAAGCCTGGACATGCGACCCTGGTGCTGCTGAAGTACCGCGACGGTGAGCGCCCGGTGGTCCCCCTTCCGCGTCAGAGCTCCTGCGGCGCTCAGAGCTTCTGCATGGGGACGCCCCCGATGAGCATGAGCCGCACCTTCCCGGAGGCACCGAAGTCGATGGTCGCCGTGGCGCGCGGACCGCTGCCGTCGCAGGAGAGCACCTTGCCGAGGCCGTACTTGTCGTGCGTGACCCGGTCACCCGGCGCCAACTCCAGCGCGGGCGCGGACGGCTTCGCGCGCGGGATCCCGGGCGACCGTCCACCGGAGCCGCCGCCGGAACTGAACCCACCGGAGCTGCCGCCGAAGCGCCGCCGCGGGGCGTACGAGTCGTCGTCCCCGAACCCGGCCCCGCCGGCGGGCTCCTCCCGCTGCCACTCGATCGCCTCGGAGGGGATCTCCTCCAGGAACCGCGACCCCGGGTTGGTCATGGGCTGGCCCCACGACGAGCGCATCATGGCCCGCGTCAGGTACAGACGCCGCCGGGCGCGGGTGATGCCGACGTAGGCCAGCCGCCGCTCCTCGGACAGCTCCGCTGGATCGCCCAGCGCCCGCATGTGCGGGAACAGTCCGTCCTCCATACCGATGAGGAACACCACCGGGAACTCCAAGCCCTTTGCGGTGTGCAGGGTCATGAGTGTGACCTGCCCCTGATCGTCGTCGGGGATCTCGTCCGCGTCGGCCACCAGCGACACGCGCTCCAGGAACGCCGCCAGCGACCCCGGCTCGGCGAGACCCTCGTCCAGGTCCGGGTCCGCGTCGGCCTCCTCCACGAAGCCCTGCTCGCGGGCGGAGCGTTGGAGCGCCGCCTCGGACGAGAACTCCCGCCCCACGCCCACCAGCTCGTTGAGGTTGTCGAGTCGCGCCGCGTCCTGCGGATCGTTGGACGCCTCCAGCTCGGCGCGGTAGCCGGTGCGCTCGAGTACCGCCTCCACGAGCGCGCCCACGTCGGGCGCGGAGTCGTGCCCGCCGGCGTGGTCGTCGCCGTCGAGGCGCCCGCGCAGGTCGTCGAGCATCTCGACGAACCCGGCGATCGCCTTGACCGAACGCGAAGGCAGCAGCGAGACCTTCCCCTCCGCCGCGTCGCGCAAGGCCTGCGCGAAACCGATCCCGCGCTGCTCGGCGTGGACCACGACGCACGCCTCGGCCCGGTCGCCGATTCCGCGCCGCGGGGTGTTGAGGATACGCCGGATCGCCACCGCGTCGTCCGGGTTGTTCAGCACCTTGAGGTAGGCGACCACGTCGCGCACCTCCTTACGCTCGTAGAAGCGCGTACCGCCGACGACCTTGTACGGCAGGCCGAGGCGGACGAACACGTCCTCGATCACGCGTGAGGAGTTGTTGGTCCGGTAGAACACAGCGACGTCGGAGTACGAAGCCTCCCCCGCGTCCACCAAGCGGTCGATCTCCCCGGCGATGAACCTCGCCTCGTCGTGCTCGTTGTCCGCGACGTACCCCACCAGCAGCTCGCCGGCGCCCTCGGCGGTCCACAGGTTCTTCTCGCGCCGCCCGGCGTTCCGCGCGATCACGGCGTTGGCGGCCGAGAGGATGGTCTGGGTGGAGCGGTAGTTCTGCTCCAACAGGATGGACCGGGCGTCGGGGTAGTCGTGCTCGAAGTCCTCGATGTTCCGGATCGTGGCCCCGCGGAACGCGTAGATCGACTGATCCGCGTCACCCACCACACAGAGTTCGGCCGGGGGGACGCCCACCTCGTCGTCGTCGGACGCCGTGCCGCCCACGAGGGTGCGGACCAGGACGTACTGCGCGTGGTTGGTGTCCTGGTACTCGTCCACCATGACGTGGCGGAACCGCCGCCGGTAGTACGCGGCGACCTCCGGGTGCGCGCGTAACAGGGCGACGGTCTCACCGATGAGATCGTCGAAATCGAACGCGTTGGCCGCCTGCAGCCGCGCCTGGTACTCGGTGAACACGGCGGCCACGGTCTGCGCGGTGCGGTCCGAGTCCTCGAGCGCCCGGTCCATGGCCTCAGCCGGGTCGCGCAGCTCGTTCTTGTGGCTGGAGATGGCCGAGGCGAGCATGCGCGGGGTGAACTTCTTGACCTCGAGCTGCTGCTCCTTGGCGATCATCCCCAGCAGACGCCGGGAATCGTCCGAGTCGTAGATCGTGAAGTTCGAGTTGCGGGTCCCGAGCAGCGCGGACTGGGCCCGGAGGATGCGCACGCAGATCGAGTGGAAGGTGGCCACCCACATCCGCTCGGCGTGCGGGCCGACCAGCGCCGCGACGCGCTCCCGCATCTCCGCCGCGGCCTTGTTGGTGAACGTGATGGCCAGGATCTGCCCCGGGTGCGCACCGCCCTCGGCCAGCAGGTAGGCGATCCGCCGCGTGAGCACGCTGGTCTTGCCCGACCCCGCGCCCGCGACGATCAGCAGCGGGCCGCCGCGGTGGGTGACCGCGGCGGCCTGCTGTGGGTTGAGCCCGTCAAGGAGGGCTGAGTGGGCCGAGTGGGCCGAGTGGGGCGAGTGGGGCGAGTGCTGGCGGGCGGGGGCGGAGGCGGTGTCGGTCATCGTGGGTCCAATCTACCCACCCGGTCCGACACGGCCCGTGGTCAGCGCGTGCGGGCCCCCATGAACTCCTCGACCTGCGAGGCAGTGGCGTCCAGACGCGGGTCATTGTCCAGGTAATGACGCGTCTCGCGGACGATCAGCCCGGACAGTACGAGCAGGCCGATGAGGTTCGGGATGGCCATGAGGCCGTTCATCACGTCGGCGAAGTTCCACACCACCTCGAGTTCGGTGACGGCGCCGATGAACACCACGCAGGTGAAGACCATGCGGTACGGGATGACGCCGCGCGCGCCCACGAGCCGCTCCATGCACCGCTCGCCGTAGTACGACCAGCCGAGGATGGTGGAGAAGGCGAAGAACGCGATGGACACCGCGACGAGCTTGTCGCCCTCGGGGATCGCCGAGGCGAAGGCGTCGGCGGTCATCGTGCCCGCGACGTCACCGCCTCCCTGCCACACGTCGGTGGTGACCAGGACCAGGCCGGTGAAGGTGACGACGATGATCGTGTCGATGAACGTCTGCGTCATCGAGACCAGACCCTGCCGGGTGGGGTGGGTGGTCCGGGCCGCCGCGGCCGCGATCGCCGCCGAACCCATGCCTGACTCGTTGGAGAAGATTCCGCGGGCGACGCCCATCTGGATGGCGTACAGGATCGCGGAGCCGGCGAAGCCACCGACGGCCGCGGTGCCGGTGAAGGCGTCGGTGAACACCAGGGCGAACGCGGCAGGGATCTGCTCGGCGTTGACGACCAGCACCACGAGCCCGCCGATGATGTAGAGCAGGATCATGAGCGGGACGAACCCGGCGGTGACCCGGCCGATCGACTTGATGCCGCCGAGGAGCACGGCGCCCGTCAGGACGAAGAGGACGATGCCGGTGGTCACGTGGGAGACACCGAACGAGTTCTCCAGCTGGGTGGCCACGGCGTTGCCCTGGGTCATGTTGCCGATGCCGAAGCTGGCCAGGACGGCGAACACCGCGAACACGATTGACAGGACCAGGCCGACCCGCCCGCCGGTACGGCCGAAGATCTCGGCGAAGCCACGGTGGAGGTAGTACTGCGGGCCGCCGGATTGCTCGCCGCGCGCGTCGGTGACGCGGTAGCGCACGCCCAGGAAGGCCTCGGAGTATTTGGACGCCATGCCGACGAGCGCGGTGATCCACATCCAGAACAGCGCACCCGGCCCGCCGAGCGCGATCGCGGTGGCGACGCCGACGATGTTGCCGACGCCGACCGTGGCCGCCAGCGCCGTGGTGAGCGCCTGGTACTGCGAGATGTCGCCCTCGCCGCCGTCGTCCTTCCGCTTGACCAGGCCGAGCCGCAGCGCGGGGGCGAGCTTGCGGAACTGCAACGCCCGCAGTCGGATGGTGAGGAAAAGGCCGGTGCCCAGCAGCAGCGGGATGAGGACGAACGGCCCCCAGATCACCGATCCGATGTCGGCGAGAAACGAGTTGATTTCTTCCACGGGCGCAAACATTAGACGGTTGTTCGGTCGCTCCGGGGTGCAGTGGGATAATTCGCTCCATGAGCACCGACCCCGCCGGCACCGACGATCCGCTGTCCGAGGCCGAGATCCAGGAACTGCGGCTGGAGATCGACCGTCTGGACGCCGAGATCCTCGACGCCATCACCCGCCGCAGCGAGATCTCCCGCCGCATCGGCCGCACGCGTATGCAGTCGGGCGGCACCAAGCTCGTGCACACGCGCGAGCTCAAGGTCTACGAGCGCTTCGCATCCCTCGGCGAGGAGGGCCAGACGCTCGCCGGGATGCTCCTCCGCCTGGGCCGCGGCCGGTTGGGGTACTAGGCGACCCGCCTATTGAACCGGTCCCCGCCTGCCGGACGTCGACGCGAAGCCCAGCCATGTGTGGTGGTTGCCCGCCCAGCACCACCCCACCTTGGGCGCGCCCTTGTTCTCCTTGCCGTCGCGTCCGGTGCCGCCGCTGATCCACAGCGCGGGAGTGCGGGAGTCGAGCCCGCCGGTCGGCTTGGGTTTGCGCGAGCCGATGCACATGAAGCACGCGCCCGGCTCGAGCGCGTCGGGTTGCTGCAGGGCCCAGCTGATCCCCTCGGAGACGGTCAGCGGTGTGCGTCCGCGGGCGGTCAGTTCCGCGTGCGCGTCGGTGGGGGTCCAGTCCAGCATGTCGTCACCGCGGGTGACGTCGCCGAGAAGGTACAGCGGCGCGTCGGGGAGTGTGATGTCGTCGGTGGGTGTGAAGTCGGCGAGGTCGGTCATGTCGACGACGACGAAGCCCGCCTTCCCGTCGCGGCGCATGAGGGCGGCCAGTCGCGCGGCCGACAGGAGTGAGGGGTGGACGGCCAGAACTGCTCCGCCTTCGTCCCGCCCGTCACCGGATTCGGCGACCAGCGTGCGGGCGTGGTCCCGCAGCTGATCGGCACCGATCCCGGCGAACTCCGGCACGCGGAGTGCGACGAGGCGCTCGGCCTGCGCGGTAACAGAGGAGGCGATGGGGAAGGCCGGTGCAGAATCGGCTGGAGTTACGGGGGTCACATCCCCTGAACAGTGGGCAGCGCGTTCGTATTCCCGGCTAATCTCGCAGCCATGACCGACATCAGCACGACGGAGCAGTGGGCAGCGGTCGAGGGTCTGGTCCCCTCGATCGGCGAGGTGACGTTGCGCGAACTGTTCGACGCCGATCCCGAACGCGGTCGCCGGATGTCGGTCACGGCGGGCGACCTGCACGTGGACCTGTCCAAGCACCTGGTCACCGACGAGATCCTGCACGCCCTCACCGAACTGGCCCACGCCGCCAGGCTTCCGGCGCAGCGAGCGGCAATGTTCCGGGGCGACCGCATCAACACGACCGAGGACCGGTCCGTCCTCCACACGGCGCTCAGGCTCCCGGCCGATGCCGAGCTCGTCGTCGACGGCTCCGACGTGGTGGCCGACGTCCACGCGGTCCTGGCGCGCATGACCGATCTCGCCGACCGCGTCCGCTCGGGCGAGTGGACCGGGTACACGGGCGAGCGGATCGACACGGTGGTCAACATCGGCATCGGCGGCTCGGACCTCGGCCCGGTGATGGTGGACGCCGCGCTACGCGATCTCCAGACCGCCGGGATCCGCGCGCGCTACGTCTCGAACGTCGACCCTGCGGACCTCACCGCCACCCTCGCCGAGATCAATCCGGCCACCACACTGGTCGTGGTCGCCTCCAAGACGTTCACCACGCAGGAGACGATGGCCAACGCGCATGCGGCGCGGCGGCACTTCATCGAGGCCCTGAGGTCGGAGGACGCGATCGCCTCTCACTTCGTCGCTGTGTCGACCGCCGCGGACAAGGTGGCCGACTTCGGCATCGCCCCGGACAACATGTTCGGTTTCTGGGACTGGGTCGGCGGCCGCTACTCGGTGTCTTCCGCGATCGGTCTGTCGGTGATGATCACGGCGGGCCCGGCGGCGTTCGTCGAGATGCTCGAGGGCTTCCACACCATGGATCTGCACTTCGCCACCGAGGCGCCCGAGCACAACGCGCCGGTCCTCATGGCGCTGCTCGGGATCTGGTACACGTGCTTCCTCGGCGCGCAGTCCAAGGCCGTCATCCCCTACTCCCAGGACCTCCACCGGTTCCCCGCCTACCTGCAGCAGCTCACCATGGAGTCCCTCGGCAAGTCCGTGCGCCTCGACGGTTCGGACGTTACTTATCCGACCGGCGAGGTCTACTGGGGCGAGCCCGGCACGAACGGACAGCACGCCTTCTTCCAGCTGCTCCACCAGGGCACCCAGCTCGTGCCCGTCGACTTCATCGGCGTGGCACGGCCGGCCGCGGACCTGGCCGCCGACGTCCCCGGCTCAGCGGAACCCGTCTCGATGCACGACATGCTCATGGCCAACCTCTTCGCCCAGTCGCGGGTCCTGGCGTTTGGCAAGACCGAGGAGGAGGTCCTCGCCGACGGCGTCGATCCCGCCCTCGCCCCGCACAAGGTCATGCCCGGCAACCGGCCCTCGACGACGATCCTCGCGCCGTCCCTGTCCCCGAGCGTCGTGGGCCAGCTCATCGCGCTGTACGAGCACATCGTGTTCACCCAGGCGGCGATTCTCGGCATCAACGCGTTCGACCAGTGGGGCGTCGAACTGGGCAAGGCACAGGCCGGTGAGCTCCTCTCCGCCCTCACCGCCGAGACCCACCCCGAGCCGGGCTTCGACTCCTCCACGGACTCACTCGTCGAGATCTACCGAGAGGCCCGCGGGCGGCGCTGACGCCGGCCCGGCCGGCGCTGCCGTGGGCCCGGCCGGCGGACCCGATCACTGCCCAGAGTCTCCCGGCGCACTGCCGCCGCCTCCGCCTGACACGTACCCCTTGTGGTGTCGAACACGTGGACGTAGAATAGAACACGTATTCGAGGCATAGCGCGGCACGGCCGCACGGTCGACCACGGGGGGTGGGGCATGGACGGCGATCCCGAGCGCACGGCCGGTGGCTCCGCGTCCTCTTCCGGCCCTGCCGGCTCCACTGGCTCGTCGGGCCCTGCTGACTCTCCCGGTGGCGGCCCGGCGGCGTTGACGGGGTTGACGGCGGCGGCGCGGGACGGCTGGGCGACCGAGAACCGCGCGGCCGCGCAGCGCCTGGTCGCCTGCTACGCCCTGCTGCAGGAGTGCTGGCGCGAGTACGGGCACGGTATCGACGGCAGTCAC
>NZ_KV824138.1:0-5003 GCF_001815995.1 Dietzia sp. HMSC21D01
GGAGGGCTGCCGACTCGAGCACGTCGCGCAGGCGGTCGGTCACGGTCAGCGGGAGCGCCGCCGCGACGTTGCCCGGGGGCCGACGTGCGACCACCGGGTGGGGACGGGTGGGCGCGGTGCGCCGGACCGCCTCCCACGCCACGCCGAGGGCGCGGAGCCGAGCGGGGCTCAGCTTCTCCTGCAGCCGCGGCAGCAGCTCGTCCTCCTCGTCCCGCACGTCCTCGCGCAGCACGGTGATGAGGCGACGCAGCACCTCGTCGCGTTCCGGGTGCGTCTCGCCGAGGTTCTCCAGCAGGGTGACCAGCTCGTTGACCTCCTGGTGTTCCTGCTCGACGCGCAGGGTCAGCTCGTGGCCATCGGGCAGTTCCGCCCGCAGGACGGGCCACAGAACGGATTCCTCGGCGAAGGCGTGGGGGAACACGAGTCGGTAGGTCTTGACCAGGGCCAGCTTCTGCTCCGCGCCGCCCGTCCGCTCCACCTCCCCGAGGAGCCGGTCGAGCTCCATGTGGTCGAGCTTCTGCCGGGCGAGAACGCTCCACCGGCCGCCCAGGTCATCGAGGTCCTGCTCTGACAGAGATCGCATGTGATGTCCTCCCTACCGCGTAGGGTGCGCGCGGGTGGAGCGGCCCGCAACCGGTCCACCGCGGGGCTCGGCTACCCGGGCCACCCGCGCGGGTAGGTTGGGAGCGATGAGCGAGCTCGTGCCGACCGGCGTCGCCGTCGCCCCGGTCGTCGTGGTCCTGGCACTGTTGGCTCTCCGGGTCCCCTCGCTAGTGGCGGGAACCGCGGGCCTCGTCGCCGCCCTGGCGGGGGCGGTCACCGTCTTCCGGCCCGACGACGACGAGGTCGCCACCGCGGCCGCCCAGCTGGGGCCGACGGTGCTCGAGGTCGCACTGATCCTCCTCGGCGGCGTCCTGTTGGCCACGGCCCTGTCGGCCACCGGGAGCAGGGACCACATCGCCGGGTGGCTGGAGCGGATCGGTTCGGGCGGTGACGGGGTGCCCGCGATCCTGCTGCTGGTGTTCGGTCTCACGCCGTTCATGGAGTCGGTCACCGGCTTCGGGCTGGGCGTGGTCATCACCGCGCCGCTGCTCGTGCGGATGGGTCTACCACCTGTGAAGGCGGTCGTCGTGGGCCTGCTCGGGCTGGTTCTGGTCCCGTGGGGCTCACTGGGCCCGGGCACCCTCGTCGCCGCCGAGCTCGGAGGCCTGGGCGTCGACGCCCTGGGATACTGGTCCGCCCTGCTCAGCCTCCCGGTCTTCGTCGTGAGCATGATGACCGTCCTCGTCGTCGTCACCGGCCGGCCCCCTGCGACCACCGGGTCGCCGGACGCCCCACGGTGGCCAGCCCTCACCCGACCGCCCGCGCGCCACGTCGCGCTGGGCGCGGCCGTCGTGGTCACCCAGTGGGCCGTTCTCGTCGCGTCCAACGCGGTCGTCGGCGTGGCACCGTCGGGCATCATCGCCTCGGCGGCCGTCATCGCCCTGCTGCTGGCGGTGGCGCGGTTGCGTCACGGCGCGCTGCCGGCCGTGACCGGCGGACTCGTGCGCGCTCTCGTCCCGTTCGCCGTCCTGCTCGCGGGGATCCTCGGCACCACCGCCGCGCTGGCGGTCGCGGGCGCCCCGGCCGGCGCGGGGTGGCTCACCTCCCCCGCCCTGTGGGTCCTCGTCGCCGCCCTCGTTGCGCTGCGCGTGTACACCACACCCGGCTCGGGCATCGCGCGCCTGCTCCGGACGGCGCTGGCGACGTGGGTCCCGGTGGCCGGAAACGCCATCGTGTTCATGGCCATCGGCATCGTCATGGCCACCGCCGGCGCGGCCGCCCACCTCGCCGGGCTCGCCACCGGACTCGGATCCGCGGCCGTGGCGTTGACCCCCGCGGTGGGTGCGCTCGGCGGCTACCTCACCGGCACCAACACCGGTGCCGCAGCCATGTTCTCCGCGGCCACCACCGCGACCGCCACCGGCCTCGGCGCCGACGGGCTCGTCGCGCTCGCCGGCCAGAACGTCGGCGGCTCCTTCGCGATCATCGTTTCTCCCCCGCGCGTGGCCCTCGCCGTCGGCGTCGTCCTGGCCGGCCGCACCCGGCTCCCCGCCCGCGCCACCCGCACGCTGGCCACCGCTGTGGTCACGGCGACGATCGTGCTGTGCGCGGTCGTCGCCGTCCTGACGTAGTGTTCGTGAAAAGAGACCCGGATGGCCGCGACACGAGAGGCAGTGAGTTCCACCATGAACCATGTGACCGAGACCGCCGACCGCATCCTCGATAAGGCCAAGGAGTCCAAGCACGGTCGCCACGCCGAGCTCCTCGTCCACGAGGGTCCGCTGCGTCAGGCGCTCCTCGCCCTCACCGAGGGCACCGAGCTCGAGGAGCACAACTCTCCCCCGGCCGCGAGCCTCTACCTGCTCCAGGGCGCCGTCCGCGTGACCGGCGACGGCACCACCGACATCGCCGCCGGCGAGCTGCACACGCTCACCCACCGTCGGCACTCCGTCACCGCGCTCGCCGACTCGGTCTTCCTGCTGACGACGGTCACCAGCATCCCGGGCCAGGGAAGTTACGACACCGAACCCGTCGACTGACGGTCAGGCGCGGCGAATACTGGGAGGCGTGCGCACGCGACACGTCTCCACGGTCATCCGCCGCCCGCCCGAGCAGGTGTACGCCTACGCCCGCGACCCCGCCCACCTCGGCGCCTGGGCCGCCGGGCTGGCGTCGGGCCGGATCGAGCCCGGCGGCGAGGGCGGTGACGGGGGCCGTGAAGGGGGCGGCGCCGGGGACCGTGACGCCGACCGCGGCGACACGCTCGTCGTGGATTCGCCGATGGGACGCGTGAGCGTGCGGTTCGTGCCCCGCAACGAGCTGGGCGTACTGGACCACGAGGTCACGTTGTCCGACGGGACCGTCACCTACAACCCGCTGCGGGTCGTGCCGCACCCCGAGGGTGCGGAGGTGATCTTCACGCTGCGCGGGGTCGACGACGACGAGTTCGAGCGGGACGCCGCGATGGTGGCCGAGGATCTGGCGCGCCTCCGGTCCGTCTTCGAGGGGCCGCTCCCCGCCGGGGCGCCGCCGCGGACCGCCTCGGCCATCGCCGACCCGGGTGTACGCCTGGCCTCGCCGACGGACGCGGGGTCGCTCGGGCGGATGCTGCACGAGTTCAACACCGAGTTCGAGTCCGCGACGCCCACCGCCGACGACGCCGCCCGGCGATTCGGAGATCTCCTCGCGCGCGACGACGTCCTCGCCGTCGTCGCCTCTCCCGGCGCGTCGGACGCTCCCACCGACGTCGGCTTCGCGCTGCTCACGCTGCGCCCGACGCCCTACTCGGACCACCCACTCGCGCAGCTCGAGGAGCTCTACATCCGGCCGGACCTCCGTGGGCGCGGCGTCGGGGCCGCGATCATCACCCGCTCGTTGTTCGAGGTGGTCGCGCGACGGTGCGAGGAGATGCTGATCAACGTCGACGCCGACGACCTGGGCGCACGGCGCTTCTACGAACGCCACGGGTTCACCGACCGCGATCCGGATAGCGGATCGGGGATGCGCTGCTACCTGCGGCAGTTGTAGATCCGCGCCCGGGTGATCGCGTGCCGGCCCTCTACGGCCGTACGGTCAACGACTGGGACACGGTGCCGACAGGGCCGTTATCGTCATGGATCACGCTCGCGGTCAGCCCCAGGCCGCCGGGTCCGAAGGTGACGCGGGTGTCGAAGCCCAGCCACTCCCCCGCGGGTGAGCGCACGAGGTGGGCGGTGAGGTCGATGTTGGGGAAGGTGACGACGGCCGGGTCCGCGCGGATCGCCATCCCGTTGGCGATGTCGACGAGGGCCGTCATCCGCGCGAGCGTGCTGACCTCTTCCGCCGCGAGCAGAGGGACGTCGGTGCGCACCCAGTACCGGGCCCGGCCCGGCCCCCTCGAATCCCGCCGCACACGGGCGGAGGCGAGGTACCCGCCGCCCCACACGGAGGTGGGATCCCACGGCTCCATCTCCTCCGGCGGCGGCAGGGGGTCGAAGGCGTCGCCGGCGATCGCCGCGGTGTCGCGCGGCTGCTGCAGCCACGCGCGCAATCGGATGCCCGTGCGGTCGCCGTGTGAGTAGGTCGCCTCCACGAGTTCGATCGTGCGTCCGGGTCGGATCACCTCCACCCCGACGTCCACCGCGTCCATCGGCACCACGCCCAGCAGCTCGTACGTGAGGCGGGAGATGACCATCGGATCGTCGCGCCGTCCGGCCAGGTCGAGCTCGACGGCATGGACGAGCAGTCCCAGTGCGGGGCCGATGTGCTGCGTGGACTCGTCCCAGGCGCCGCTCACATGATCGGTGGGCCGGAAGCTCCCCGGTCCGAGCCTCTCGAAGTACGCCATCCCCGTCCTCCAGTCGGTGAGTGGTGATTAACTGGGGAGCGTACACACAGCAGTGGGAGGCAGCATGACGGACGAGAAGTTCGACCAGTTCACCACCCCGATCGACGACCGGTACCTCGAGGACTACACCGAGGGTCACCGGTACCGCTTCGGCGAGGAGTCGGTCGACGCCGGGGAGATCATGGAGTTCGCCCGGCGCTACGACCCGCAGAGCATCCACACCGACCCGGACGCCGCGGCCGCCGGCCCGTTCGGCGGACTCATCGCGAGCGGCTGGCAGACCGCCGCGCTCATGATGCGTCTCTTCGCGGACAACTACCTCACCAGCGTGGCGAGCCTCGCCTCGCCCGGGATCGACGAGCTGCGGTGGGTGCGGCCCCTGCGCCCCGGCGACCGGCTGACCCTGCTGTGCGAGACCACGGGGGTCCGCCCGTCACGCACCAAGCCGGACCGCGGGGTGCTGACGACCGACGTGACCCTGATCAACCAGGACGGCGACCCGGTCCTCACCGCGACCGCGATGAACATGGTGGCCCGCCGGCCCTGACCCGCCCGGTGGTCCGGCGACCTCGCCCCCCGGTCGCCGCCGACGCCGCCCCGGTCGCCGCCGGCGGCGACCGCTAGAGCCGCGGGG
>NZ_KV824139.1:0-5685 GCF_001815995.1 Dietzia sp. HMSC21D01
GGCGCGGCGGGTGGGGGCCGGACCGGGGTCCGGCGTGCGTGGCCCCGGTCCGGATCTGGCCCGGGGGTCGGTCGAATCAGGAGCCGAAGGCGGTCGCGATGAACCGGGCACCCAGGGCTTCTACTGTGATGTGGCTCACAAGTACATCCACTGGGTGGGCCTGCGTGTTGCACGGTCATCGCCAGGGAGCTCGGGAGTTCCAGCGGGGTGGCGGCGGGCGCCGGGGTGCGGCAGTAAGAATGGAGCACATGACGCCGCCCACGCAGCCCGCCCACGACCCCGTCCCGCTCCCGCCAGGCTTCCGCGCGCACGCAGGGGCCGCGGGACTGCGCGAGCGCGGTGACGACGTCTTCGTCGTCGTCAATGACGGCCCCTCCCCGGCCTCGTCCGCGGTGTTCACCCGCTCCCTCTTCGCGGGGCCGTCGGTCGTGCTCAGCCGACAGAACGCCGCCAGCGGTACGGCGCGCGGCGTGGTCGTGGTGGCCAAGAACGCCAACGTCGCCACCGGTGAGCAGGGAATGGCCGACGCGCGGGAGGTGCTCGAGCGCGCCGCCGACGCCATCGCCGTGGCCCCGGGGGAGCTGCTCATCGCCTCGACCGGCGTGATCGGCCGCCGCTACCCGATGGACAAGCTGCGCGCGCACCTCGACGGCCTGGCGGGCGCGACGTTCGACGCCGACGCCGTCGCGCTGGCGACCGCGATGATGACCACCGATACCCACCCCAAGACCGCGCGGGTGGAGGTGACGACGACGACGGGCGGCACCGCTCAGGTGGTGGGCATCGCCAAGGGTGTCGGGATGATCGAACCGGACATGGCAACGATGATCGCCGTGCTGTTCACCGATGCCGCAGTGGAGCCGGGTGTGCTGGACTCGGCGTTCCGGGCCGCGGTGGACGAGACCTTCAACTGCCTGTCCGTGGACACCGACACCTCGACCTCCGACACGGCCATCGCGCTGGCCAGCGGGGCGGGCGATCCGGTCGGCGAGGTCGAGCTGCGCGAGGCGTTCGAGGCGGTCTGCCTGGACCTCACCCGGCAGCTGGCCCGCGACGGCGAGGGCGCCACCAAACTGCTCACCGTCGAGGTCACGGGCGCGCGCGACCGCGCGCAGGCCAAGCGCGTGGCCAAGGCGATCCTCAACTCGCCGCTGGTCAAGACCGCCGTCCACGGGGCCGACCCCAACTGGGGCCGCGTGGCCATGGCGATCGGCAAGTGCCACGACGACACCGACATCGACCCGGAGCGGGTGCGGATCGTCTTCGGCGACCTCGAGACCTACCCCGCCTTCCCCGGTGAGGCGGAGCTCGAGCGGCTCACCGAGATCATGCGGGCCGAGGAGGTCACCATCTCCGTTGACCTGGGCGTGGAGGGCGGCGCCGCGGACGGCTCCTGCACGGTCTACGGTTGCGACCTCACGCGGGAGTACATCTCGATCAACGCCGACTACACGACGTGAGCGCTCACGAGCTCGGCGCCGCGCGTCGGGTCATGGCGAGGATGGTGTCGCGGGTGTCGTGCCAGGCGGTGCCGGTGATGTCGCCCCACGGGTCGTGACGACCGGGCACGAGCGAGACGCGGGCCGGATCACCGGCGAGGCGTCGACGTAGCGCTGGCGGCGGTCATCGGGACGGCAGCCGCCCCTCCGGCGGCACGTACGGGCGCGGGCCACGGACTCGGCGATCTGACCGCGATCGAGGTCCTCGTCGTCGTCACCGCGCCCGATCGCCGAGGTCAGAGCCCACCCCGCCGCGCCGCCGAGCGCGGCGCGGCACCTGACGGGGGGCGTGGGTCAGACCGTGCCGGCGACGACGTCGTTCTCCGCGCCATCGTAGAACGGGACGTACCCCTTCTCCTTGGACAGCACGTAGAGCGGGTCGTCGAACGTCGAGGTGTCGAACGCCTGCGCGCGCAGTTCGGTCTTGCGGCTCTTGTAGGTGGAGGTGTGTTCGAGCTCCTTGGACAGCCGGATGAACAGCGGGACCGCGTACGACGGCAGGGAGTCCCGCAGGTGCTCGGCGAGCGCCGCGCCGTCGAAGTCCGACTTGTCGTGCAGGCGGATCGCCGCCATGCCGGCCTTGCCGTCGGCGTCCGGGACCGCGACGCCGTAGACCACGGCCTGGTCGACCTCCGGGCGGGCGCTGATCGCGGCCTCGACCTCGGTGGTCGCCACGTTCTCGCCCTTCCAGCGGAAGGTGTCGCCCAGGCGGTCGACGAAGGAGGCGTGCTTGAGGCCCTGGTCGAGCATGAGGTCGCCCGAGACGAACCAGGCGTCGCCGTCGCTGAAGGCGTCGCGGACGATCTTCTTCTCCGTGGCCTCGGCATCCGTGTAGCCGTCGAAGGGCTGCGAGTCGGAGATCCCGCTGATGAGCAGGCCGATCTCGCCCTTGCCGACCTTCCGCAGCCGGCCGTCCTCGCCGCGGCGGGGCTCGCCCGTCTCGGGGTCGTAGTCGACGATCGCGAAGTCCATCGGGCAGTACCCGGTGGTGCGCGGGACGTTGAACGCGTCGACGAACGCGATGTTGCACTCGCTGGCCGCGTAGAACTCGCAGATGCGGCCCACGCCGAACCGCTGCTGGAACTCGTCCCAGATCTCGGGCCGCAGGCCGTTGCCGGTCATCACGCGGATCGAGTGGTCCCGGTCGCCCGGGCCGGGCTCCTGGTTGAGCAGGTAGCGGCAGATCTCGCCGATGTAGATGGCGGCGGTCGCCCCGGCGGCGCGGGCCTGGTCCCAGAACCTGGACGCCGAGAAGTGCTCCTCGATGGCCAGGCACGCGCCGGCCGCGAGGACGCAGCCGAGGGCCACCGTGAGTGCGTTGTTGTGATACATCGGCAGCGGACTGAGCAGGACGTCGTGCTTCTTCAGCCGCACGCCGGACAGACCGAAGCCGGCCATCGCCCTGTTCCACCGGTAGTGGGACATGGTCGAGGCCTTGGGCAGGCCCGTCGTGCCCGAGGTGAAGATGTAGTACGCGGTCTCCGTGCCGACCGTCTCGTCGGCCTCCGGCGGGTTGACGTCCCCGACGTCGTCGCCGAGGGTCGCGAGCTCGTCCTCGAGCCACGTCAGGTCCGCCAGCTCGTCAGGGCGGTGGCGTGCGGTGAAGTCGCGGAAGGGCAGGTCGACCTCGGAGCTGACGGCGAGGAGCTCGCCGATCCAGTTCTCGCGCGGCACGGACTGCACGGCCTCCACGCACTCGGCGCCGACCAGCACGAGCTTGGACTTGAGGATGTTCTGCGAGTGGTCGAGGACCTCGCCGCGCTGGTGGTGGTTGAGCAGGCCCACGGAGGCGCCGACCTTGACAGCGCCGAGGATCGCGAGCAGTACCTCGGTACGGTTGCCCATACAGATGCCGACCGTGTCGCCGCGCGTCACGCCGCGGGCCTTGAGGACCGCGGCGAACCGGTTGGCGCGGCGGTTGGCCTCGCCGTAACTGATCTCCGTGCCGAGGAACTTGATGAAAGGCGCGTCGGGCCGGGCGGCGGCCAGCTTCTGGAAACGGCGCCCGATCGAGACCTTGTCCGTGCTGCGGGAGGTCCGCACGATACGCAGCCCGTTGAGGACGGACGGCAGGTCGGCGGCGAGGGAGGGCAGGCCGCGCGCGAGGTCCGCCGGGCTGAGTGTGCGGGCGGCCCCGGACCGGCGGCCGGTGACGGTGGTCTTGTCGGTCACGACTTCTCCTCTGTGGGCGTGGTGAGTGACTTGGTCGGATCGCCCGCGAGGCCGCGCCAGGCGAGTTCCACGACGACAGCGGCGGCCACCGACGTGGGGATCGACCGGTGGGCGACGCGGTCCGCGACCGCCTCGCCTGCACCGACCAGGGCGGTGGCGACCACCTCGAGCACCTCGCGGCCGCGCTCGTCGCCCGAGTTCTGCGCGAGCAGATCGGTGGTGAGGTCGACCAGTACCGTCCGGGTCTTCTCGACCTCCTCCCTGAACTGGGGTTCGGCGAATGCCTGACGGTAGACCACATTCCACGAGTCGGTGTGGGCGTCGACGAACTCGAGGAACGCCTGGACGACGTCCTCGAGCCGTCGGCGGGGGCCGGCACTGCCGGTGGCGGCGGCGGTGAGGTGGTCGATCAGCCGACCGGACTCGCGGACGACGCACGCCGCGAACAGTTCCTCCTTGGAGCCGTAGTACAGGTACAGCATCGGCTTGGAGATGCTCGCGTGGCGGGCGATGGTGTCCATCGAGGCCGATCGGTAGCCGAGATCGGAGAACACGCGGATCGCGGAGTCGAGCATCTGCTGCTCGCGGATCGCACGTGGGATGCGTTTGGTCCCCGTCGTCACAGGTCTCCTCCCGGCGGGTCGCGGTGTCATGTGCCACACTCAACTTACCCGCCGGTAAGGACTCGTGGGAGCCGCTCCCCGGATCCGGCGCCCCGACGGGTGTTACGCTTCCGGCATCGGTGTCTCGACGACACCGCAGGACACCCACCGTTACGTGAACCCCAGGGAGACCACGATGAGCTTCGGCACCGGAGCGCTCGCCAGCGCAGTCGGCGGAATCGTCCTCGGCGGCATCGTCGCGTTCGGGGTCAACACCACGATGGCCGAGAACTCCATCCCGGACGTGCCGCAACCGCCCGCCGACCAGGCCCTCCTCGGCCAGGTCGAGTACGGCGCGCGCTGACGCCCGCAGCTCTCGACTCTCTGCACGCCGGCGTAGGTGATCCGCGGTGCCCGTCTCGGCGCCGGTGCGCGTGACGCGGTCGTCGCGTTCCTCGCCTTCCTGCTGCTGGCCTGTCTGCAGTCCCCCGGGTTGATCGCCCCGGACACCAAGTACGACCTCGTCGCGGCCCCCGGCCGCTTCCTCGCCCAGGCCACCCACCTGTGGACCGGCCTGTCCTTCGCCGGCCAGGTCCAGAACCAGGCCTACGGCTACCTGTTCCCGCAGGGGCCGTTCTTCGCCCTGTTCGACCTGGCGGGGATGCCCGCGTGGCTGACCCAGCGCCTGTGGTGGGCGGTCGTGCTCACCGTCGCGTACGTGGGCGTGGTGCGCGTGGCCGCCGCGCTGCGCATCGGCACCCGCGTCACGCGCCCGGTCGCGGGTGTCCTCTACGCGCTCGCCCCGCGGATGCTCGGCGACCTGGGGTCGATCTCGTCGGAGATCTGGCCGGTCGCCCTGGCGCCGTGGGTGCTGCTGCCGGTCATCCGGGTGCTGCAGGGCCGGATGTCACCGCGTCGCGGCGGGGCCGGCGCCGCGCTCGCGCTGGCGCTGATGGGTGCCGTCAACGCCGTCGCGACCGCGGTGGCGTGCCTGCCCGCGGTCCTGTGGTGGGCGCTGCACCGGCCGGGCCGGACGTGGGCGCGGTTGGCCGCGTGGTGGGTGCCGCTGTCCGCGGCGGTGTGCGTGTGGTGGGCGGTTCCGCTGGTGCTGCTCGGCCGGGTGTCGCCGCCGTTCCTGGACTACATCGAGTCCGCCGAGGTCACCACCAGGTGGGCGTCGGTGACCGAGGTGCTGCGCGGGGCCGCGACGTGGGTGCCGTTCGTGTCGACCGACCGCATCGCGGGCGCGGACCTCACCAGCGAGCCCGCGTTCGTCCTGGCCACCGGCGTCCTGGCGGCGGCCGGGGTCGTGGGCCTGCTGATGCGCGGGATGCCCGCGCGCGGCCGACTGCTGGTGATCGCGACCGTGGGCCTGGTGGCGATGTCGGCGGCGTGGGTGGGCCCGGCCGGTG
>NZ_KV824140.1:0-4313 GCF_001815995.1 Dietzia sp. HMSC21D01
ACGCCGTCGCCGGGCCCGACCCGGCGCCCCAGCCGCCGCCGCGCCGGAGGACCGACCGGGCCGACGACGACGAGCCCGGCGAGAACGCAGAACTGGCCGAGAACACGCTCGGCATGATGCTGGCCGCGCTCGACGTGGAGGCACTGCCCGTCGACCTCGCCAGCGAACTCGAGGACGCCACCGACCGCGTCTCCATGGCCCGCCGCTTCTACAACGACGCCGTGCGGGACACCCGAGGTCTGCGCGAGCAGACCGCCGTCCGCGCCCTCCGACTGGCCGGCCGGGCCCCCATGCCCGACTACGTCGAGCTCGTCGACGCCCCGCCCCCGCGCGCCTGACCCACCCGGGCGGGACGGCGGTTGGGGAACGGAGGTGAGGGCGACCTACACTGGTAGGCCTGAACACGTCGTCTGAGCCAGGAAAGGCCAATTTCGTGAGCGAGCCGCAGTCGAGCGAGAACACCACCGGAACAGCCCGCGTCAAGCGGGGCATGGCCGAGATGCTCAAGGGCGGCGTCATCATGGACGTCGTCACCGCCGAGCAGGCGAAGATCGCCGAGGACGCCGGTGCCGTGGCCGTCATGGCCCTCGAGCGTGTTCCCGCCGACATCCGCGCCCAGGGCGGCGTCGCTCGCATGAGCGACCCCGACCTGATCGACGGCATCATCGAGGCCGTCTCGATCCCGGTGATGGCCAAGGCCCGCATCGGCCACTTCGTCGAGGCCCAGATCCTGCAGGCACTCGGCGTGGACTACGTCGACGAGTCCGAGGTCCTCACCCCGGCCGACTACACCAACCACATCGACAAGTTCGCCTTCACCGTGCCGTTCGTCTGTGGCGCGACCAACCTCGGCGAGGCGCTGCGCCGCATCACCGAGGGCGCGGCCATGATCCGCTCCAAGGGTGAGGCCGGCACCGGCGACGTCTCCAACGCCACCACCCACATGCGGTCGATCCGCCAGCAGATCCGCAAGCTCCAGAGCCTGCCGGAGGACGAGCTGTACGTGGCGGCCAAGGAGCTGCAGGCCCCGTACGAACTCGTCAAGGAGGTCGCGGAGAAGGGCAAGCTCCCCGTGGTGCTGTTCACCGCCGGCGGCATCGCCACCCCCGCCGACGCCGCGATGATGATGCAGCTCGGCGCCGAGGGCGTCTTCGTCGGTTCCGGCATCTTCAAGTCCGGCAACCCGTCCGAGCGGGCCAAGGCGATCGTCAAGGCCACCACCTTCCACGACGACCCGGAGATGCTCGCGAACATCTCCCGCGGCCTCGGCGAGGCCATGGTCGGCATCAACGTCGACGACATCTCGGAGCCCCACCGGCTCGCCGAGCGGGGCTGGTGACCCGCCGGTGGCGAAGATCGAGGACATCCTCGACCTCGAGCGGATCGACCGCGACCTCTACCGGGGCCCCGCGATCCGCACCCATCTCCAGCGCACCTTCGGCGGACAGGTGGCCGGTCAGACCCTGACCGCCGCCGTCCGGACCGTGGACTCCGACAAGCACGTCCACTCCCTGCACGGGTACTTCATCCGCCCGGGGATCCCGGACGTGCCCACCGTCTATCAGATCGACCGACTGCGGGACGGGCGGAGCTTCGCCACCCGACGGGTCACCGCCATCCAGGAGGGCGAGCCGATCTTCACGATGTCGGCCTCGTTCCACCTGCGCGACCAGGATGGGATCGAGCACCAGGACCAGATGCCCCGCGTCGTCGACCCCGAGGAGATCCCCGTGCCCTCCGTCGACGACCTGGATGAGGTCCACCGCGTATTCGTCGACGAGTGGGCCCAGTGGGACATCCGGTTCGTCCCGCGTGACGGGATGCCGACCAGTTCCGCGCTGGCCGCGCAGCAGCGGGTGTGGTTCCGGTGCGTCGACACCCTCCCGGACGACGCGAACTTCCACGTGTGCACGCTGGCGTACATGTCCGACATGACCCTCCTGGGGTCGGCCAAGATCCCGCACCCGGACGAGCCGACCCAGGACGCCTCGCTCGACCACGCCATGTGGTTCATGCGTCCGTTCCGGGCCGACGACTGGCTGCTCTACGACCAGACGTCCCCGTCCGCCTCCGGGGGGCGTGCCCTGACCCAGGGGCGGATCTTCGACCGATCGGGCCGACTCGTGGCCGCCGTGACCCAGGAGGGACTGTCCCGGCGACTCAATCCCGGGGCGCAGTCGTTCCCCGTGGACACCTCCGGCTCCACGTCCGTGTCGTGACCGGACCCGCACCGACGATCGGTGTCCTCGCCCTGCAGGGTGATGTCGCCGAGCACCTGTCCCACCTCGAGGCCGTCGGCGCGCGGGCCGTCCCCGTGCGCCGACGGTCCGAACTGGACGCGGTGGACGGCCTGGTCCTACCCGGTGGCGAGTCCACCGCCATGAGCCGGTTGATGGACGTCCACGAGATGTATGAGCCCGTGGCCGAGCGGATCTCCGACGGCATGCCCGTCTACGGGTCGTGCGCCGGCATGATCCTGCTCGCCTCGGATGTCCTGGACACCCGGGCCGACGCGACCTGGTTCTCCGCGATCGACATGACGGTCCGCCGCAACGCCTTCGGACGGCAGGTCGACTCGTTCGAGGCCGACCTCGTCGTCGACGCCCTCGGCGCCGACCCGGTACGCACGGTGTTCATCCGCGCGCCGTGGGTCGAATCGGTCGGCTCCGACGTGCAGGTCCTCGCCGAGGTCCGCGCCTCCGACGGCCGAGACCACGTGGTCGCGGTGCGTCAGGGCAACGCCCTGGCCACGTCGTTCCACCCGGAGGTCACCGACGACGTGCGCGTCCATCGGTACTTCCTCGACATGGTGTGGCAGACGACCTCGTAGACTGGGCGTTCAGCGGGCCTCGAGCGCAGCCCCGCGCCGGGCCGCCGGACGGCGGGACCCGGTCCCCAGACCCCCGGAGGGCGGAACATCAATGGCAGGCCATTCCAAGTGGGCCACCACCAAGCACAAGAAGGCGGCGATCGACGCCAAGCGCGGCAAGCTCTTCGCCAAGCTCGTCAAGAACATCGAGGTGGCCGCCCGCACGGGCGGCGGTGACCCCGCCGGAAACCCCACTCTCTACGACGCCATCCAGAAGGCGAAGAAGAACTCCGTCCCGGCCGACAACGTCGAGCGCGCCCGCAAGCGCGGCGCCGGCGAGGAGGCGGGCGGCGCCGAGTGGGAGACCATCATGTACGAGGGCTACGGCCCGAACGGCGTGGCCATGCTCATCGAGTGCCTGACCGACAACCGCAACCGGGCCGCCGGCGAGGTGCGCACGGCGATGACCCGCAACGGCGGCAACCTGGCCGACCCCGGCTCCGTCGCGTACCTGTTCGCCCGCAAGGGGGAGATCGTCCTGGACAAGGGCGAGCTGACCGAGGACGACGTCCTCATGGCCGTTCTCGATGCCGGAGCCGAAGAGGTCAACGACCTCGGCGAGCAATTCGAGGTGGTCTGCGAGCCCACCGACCTGGTCGCGGTGCGCACCGCCCTGCAGGAGGCCGGGATCGACTACGAGTCCGCCGAGTCGGGGTTCCGCGCCTCGGTCGAGGTGACCGT
The DNA here is from genome assembly GCF_001815995.1 of Dietzia sp. HMSC21D01. NCBI lineage: Bacteria > Bacillati > Actinomycetota > Actinomycetes > Mycobacteriales > Dietziaceae > Dietzia > Dietzia sp. HMSC21D01. Next base: position 3,551 of record NZ_KV824140.1, read on the forward strand.
CGACGCCGACGGTGCCGCAAAGGTCTTCAAGCTGATCGACGCGCTCGAGGACTCCGACGACGTACAGAACATCTACTCGAACATGGACGTCCCCGAGGACGTGCTGGCGAGCCTCGACGCCTGACGGCCGACCCCGCTGGTAGGGTCTCGAACGTAGGTTCTACCACCGGTCGAGGAGAGGTCGCAGATGCGCGTCATGGGTGTGGACCCGGGGCTGACCCGGTGCGGGCTCGCCCTCATCGTGACCGCCCCGGGTCGCGCGGTCACGGCGCTCGACGTGGACGTGGTGCGCACGACCTCCGACGAGCCGCTCGAGCGGCGCCTGCGGGCCGTGCACTCCGTGGCCGACGAGTGGATGGAGATCCACCGCCCGGACGTGGTGGCCATCGAGCGCGTGTTCGCGCAGAACCAGGTCTCGACCGCCATGGGTACGGCTCAGGCGGCGGGTGTCGTCGCGCTGGCGGCGGCCTACCGGGAGATCCCCGTGGCGTTCCACACCCCGTCGGAGGTCAAGGCGGCGATCACCGGTAGCGGGCGCGCGGACAAGAAGCAGATGACCCTCATGATCACTCGCATCCTGGGTCTGCAGAAGCCGCCGAGCCCGGCCGACGCCGCGGACGCGCTCGCCCTGGCCGTGTGCCACAGTTGGCGCGCGCCCATGCAGGGTCGGGTGGCCTCGCTCAATGCCCACGTCGCCCGCTCGCGGGCCGGCTTCGAGGCGAAGGTCGCGGCCGCCAGGGAAGCGGCGGCATCGGACGGGACC
>NZ_KV824141.1:0-10934 GCF_001815995.1 Dietzia sp. HMSC21D01
CAGGGGCTCGATCCGCTCCCACTGCTCATCTGTGAACTGGCGAAACCGTGACCTTGTTTGCCCCATACGGCCACGGTCTCGCGGCGCACCGTTCAGCTTCGGGCGCCACGCCCTAGATTCACTACATGGCAGCCGTCGACATCTTCTCCGCCCTGGAACACCTTGCAGCCACCAGTCGTCTTGTCATCGACCGCCCCAGGGGAACACCACACCCTCGCTACGGCGAGGCGATCTATCCGCTGGACTACGGATATCTAGACGGCACCAGCAGTGGCGACGGTGACGGCATCGACGTGTTCGTGGGGTCGCTGATGCCACGCAGGGTCACTGCGGTCTTGATGACAGTAGATCCTGGCAAGCGAGACCTCGAAGTCAAGGTTCTTCTCGGCTGCACAGCAGCGGAATCAGAAACTGTACGCCACTTCGTCCAACGAGAGCTGGGCTTGGGTTGCCACCTCGTAATGAGCTAGATAGCTCACGTCACGGCGGTCGCCACTCACCTATGGGAGACACGCCCTAGGTGACCTGAGGCGACTGGCCAGCCACCCCCGCCGCTACCGCAACGGCGCAGACGGCAAACCCCGCTACCGCCAGGGGCGAACCGTCATCGATCACCACCACCGCGAGTAACCGCCTCGATCAGGCCGGCATCGCGACGGTCCAAGGTACGGACGTTGTCGACAGCCCGCGATATCGGACGGGTCTGGAGAGTCGACGCCACCGTCCGGGACTCGGCTTCTAGCAGGTCGAGCAGCCTGCTGGCCTCGTTCTTGGCGACCTTCTCCGGGGCCAGCCGGGTGGCCCACGCGGCCGGGGTAGGGAAGGCCGGCATCCGATCGTGCACCGCGCCGGCCGCATCCTCGCCGGCAGCCCACACCGTTGCCGCTACGGTTCCGGTCACCGCTGAGTCGACATCGCTTTCCTGGGGCGCGGTATCGAAAAGGTCGAACAATCCCTGGGAGCGATGCAGCGTAGTACGGCGACCAGATGTCATTTCGAGGAGAGCGACAGTCGGGTGGCCGAGTGGGCGGCGACCTAGTTGTACCCGGCCTGGACGTTGGTAGCGGTGAGCCGGGGGTCGACCCGGGCGTGGACACAGTGGGCGCGGAGGGCATTGTCCCGCGTTTGGTCGGTGACATCGCCGCTGGTATAATTGTCCGTCTGTGTCCATCGGACCACGTTCTGCGTGTCCGCGAGGACGAGAGAAACGACATCAGCTCGGCGGGTCCTCCAGAGGAGCCGTCGACAGCCGACCAAAGGTGTGACGAGTGGCCAACATCAAGTCCCAGATCAAGCGGAACCGCACCAACGAGCGCAACCGCCTCCGCAACCAGTCGACCAAGTCGGCCCTGCGTTCCGCCATCCGCAACCTCCGCGAGGCCACCGAGGCCGGCGACAAGGAGAAGGCCGGCGCCCTGCTCGTCGCCACGTCGCGTCAGCTCGACAAGGCCGCCACCAAGGGTGTCATCCACCAGAACCAGGCCGCCAACAAGAAGTCGGCGCTCGCCAAGGCAGTCGGCACGCTCTGAGTCCGCACCCGCTCTCACCTTTCTGAGCGTCGAGCCCCGCGGCGGCGACCGCCGCGACGAGGCTCCGAGGACCCACCCCGCACCATGCGTGCACGGGTGGGTCCTTGTCGTTCAGTGGGTCTGCCGCCAGGCATTCGGTGCCGGGTAGAGCCGCAGCGTGACCGTGGCCGGATGTGTCATGTCGGAGGACATCACACAGTACGACGACCAGATCGACCTTTCTGGCGCTCTGCGCCTCAGTAGCGACAGGAACGGGCGCAAGCGAACCGGGGAGGGACGTAGCCTGCTGTTAAAGCACCGAAGCTGGACCCTGTGATGCTCGACGAACAACCCGGAGGAGCCACGACCCGATGGAATTGGATCTCGGGCCTCAGAATCCCGGCGACGGGCCGCTCATCCGCCGAGTTCGGCTCCACCAGTCCTGGTATCGAGCCGCGGTCCTGGGGCTGAGCCGCTGGGGATCAACAAGGGGAAGATCAGCCAAGGAGCTGGGAAGTGTCCTCACCGATGGTGATGTGGCGGCAGGGCTTAATTTCGGATCGCCGAGCGCATTCAGATTGTATAAGACGCGTCACTCGGAGGGCTGGGGCATCGATCCGCGCTGTTCCGCGTACATGACCTCGAGCCAGGCGATGACCATCAATCTGTTCGGCCTGCTCGGGCAGGACGACGCCTGGCTCCTGGAGTGCCTTAAAACCTGGCTCGGACGCCCGGACCTCAGGCGGATCGAGAGCGTGGAGCTGGAGTTCGCCCCCGCCCGGCGCAGCCTCCATCTCAACGACCAGACGCGAATCGACGTGCTCGTTGTCGCCGCAAGCGACTTGGGCACCGAGGTCATCGCGGTCGAGGTCAAGTACGCTGACCGCTTCAACAGCAGGCTTGTGGACATCTCGACCTCTCCCTACCGTGAGCTGGCCAGACGGGCCGGGCTCTGGGTGGACGCTGCAAAGGTGCTCTGCGGTCGACGTGTGAACCAACTAGCTCGGGTCCACGCCCTGGCCGCCTCGTACAGCATCTCGCTGGGCGTCTCCGCGCCGGCGTCCCTGCTCGTGCTGTCGCATGAGATGGATGCCAGCGCCGCCGATGTGGTCGAGGAGTATCGAATGCTGGTGGACGGGCCCCTGGTGCACCACGCGAATCTTCGGAATGCGTGCCGCTCCGTCGTTGACGCAGCGCCGCCCCGTTACGGCTCCGCCGCGCGCGATCTGGACGTGCGCTACGGGTCCGAAGCCGGAAGCGCGAGCATCGCGCGTTCCATGGGGTATGGATCGGACGAAGTCAGCTCTGCGGCTCGACTCCGACCGGATAGCGACCGGTCGCTGTCGCCCACGCGATGATCTCCCGCCGGTCCCAGATGTCGCCGGACCGAAGCCGCCTCACCGGTTGCGGGAAGTGCCGGTGCCGAACCTTCCAGACGTTCACGGTGTTCGAGTCGATGCCCAGCAGTTCGCCGATCTCAGCAGGGCCGACGAGGTGCTCGGCGAGAGCTCTCAGCTCGGGATCGGGGACGTTCGACACGTTCCAGCCTACGGCCGGTGGCCGCGAGGACTCGCCGCGACACACTGGGGCGGAGTTCGACGCTCCGTCGGAGATGTCTTACACTGGTGGAATGTCGGTACCTTCTGTGAGCCTGTCCTCTGTGTATGACGACGACTTTGAACAAGAGGACCCGCTGTACGCCTCGGGCAAGCGCGAGAGCGGCACGTCGTGGACGATCCTCAATGGTGACAGCAAAGAGGTCGCTAGCAGGCTCGAGCCCGCTTCGGTCAACTGCGTCATCACGAGCCCTCCCTACTACTGGCAGCGCGACTACGAGGTCGACGGCCAGTTCGGGCTCGAGCCCACGATCGACGGCTACGTCGAGAACCTCCGCGCGACGTTCGCTGCGATCAGACCGGCTCTGACCGCAGACGGCGTCGTGTTTCTCAACCTCGGTGACACCTACTACAGCGCCAAGGGTAGGCCGCACGGCAAGGACGACAAGCACCGCAGCCGCCGACTGCCTGGCCTGCGCGCGGTAGACGGTCCCGGGCTCGGGCTTCCCCGGAAGTCCCTTATCGGCATCCCTTGGCGCGTGGCGCTGGCCATGCAAGAGGACGGGTGGACCCTGCGGAGCACCATCATTTGGGTGCGCAAGTCCGCGATCCCGGAGCCGACGAGCAAGGACCGCCCCTGGCGCAAGTACGAGCACATCTTCCTCTTCTCCAAGTCGCCGCGCTACTTCTTCGACCGCGAGGGGCTCGACGGCGAGGAAGACGTGTGGTTCATCGAGCCGGACCGCAAGTCGCTCGCGCGCGGCACGCACTACGCGCCGTATCCGCGGAAGCTGGTGGAGCGCTGCATCGCGGCCGGGTGCCCGGAGGGCGGGACAGTTCTCGACCCCTTCGTCGGCGGCGGGACCACGATGTACGTCGCCGACGAGATGAACCGGTCTTCAGTCGGGATCGAGCTCAACCCGGACTTCTGCGCGCTCATCTCGGACAATATGGAGCAGCTCGGCAACGTGACCGACTGATCGGGGACGCACCGCGTCGCTCACAGCGGGGAGGAAGCCCGCCAAGTACCTTAAGTTTGTGCCGTATGTACCTGCTCAACTGCTCCTCGACGCCGTCAACGCTATTGAAGGGGTCCACGCCCTGACAATCGTGACGCTGCCGGCGCTTCTCCGCGAGGCGAAGCGTCAGAACGTCGACCCCACGACGACTCAGGTCCCGTACGGCGGCAGAGTCGAAGAACAGTACCTCAAGGATTTCTACGAGCTTCCCGGGGCGCCCGACCCCCATCGCCCGTACCGGGCCATCTGGAGCGACGACACTCCTTGGCAGACACGGAAGTTCACCGGCGGCGGCCTCCAGCGGCAGCGCGGGCAGCGGGCAGGCCGCGGCGAGGTCCTGATCCAGCGTAAACCCGCCCAGACTGGTCTGGCAGGAGACGTCTGGGGACTGACGCCCAGCGCAGGCGCGGACCTGCTGGCCGAGACCAAGAAGCCTCTCCGCCTCGTCGACCTCGCGCTCTGGACCGGCAGGGACGTCGACACCGCGGCGATCGACGCCTCGGTCCTTAGCGCTGCCGGGCTCGGTGCGGGCTCCGACGACATCGACAAGCTCTACGCCTGGTTCAAGCACGAGTTCGGGCCCGACCGCGGCGACCTGGTCGGGACGATCTTCAGCGACGACGTCCCGACCGAGTACCGAGCCGTCCCGTTCGCCGCCGACCCGGTCTCCGACGAGACCTACCAGCAACTCGGCGTCCTCCCCCCGGCTCCTACCGTCACCGACGACCTGTCGACCGTCATCGCCAACCTGGAGACCCGGGTCGCGGCGAAGGGCTTCCAGCTCCCTCCTGGCCTCGTGGGCCGCGTGCTCACTGCCTGGCTCCGCGGCGACCTGGTCGTGCTCGTGGGCCAGCCCGGCACGGGCAAGACCCTCTTCGCCACCCTGCTGGGGAGCGCCATGGAGCAGGAGTTCGAATTGGACGCTCCGCTGATGATCCCGGTACGGGCGGACTTCGACGAGGCCGAACTGATCGGCTACGAGCGGCTCGACGGGACAGTGCACCTGCAGGACTTCGCCCGCGAGGTCCTGCTCGACGACGCGCCCCTGGAAGCTCGCGTCGTCATCTTTGAGGAGTTCAATCTGGCCTCGGTGGAGACCTACCTGTCCGCGGTGCTCGTCGCAACGCAGGAGCGGGAGCGGATCGTGCGGCTGCCGGATGGCGAGGTCGCCAACCTGCCGATCGACACCTTCGTCCTCGCGACCTGCAACTCTTTCCGCGACGAGCCCGAGACCCGCACCCGGGTGAGCTCGCCGACCAAGCGCCGGTCGACCACCATCACGATGCCGAACGTTCTCGGGGACCGATACGAGAACGATCCGTCTACTGCCGTTGCCGGCGTGGTCAAGGCTCTAATCGCTAACGAGCGCGAACGCGTGGAGGCGAGGGAGAAGGCCGGGCGCACGTCGCAGTTCGACTCGCTCCGGCTCAGTGCCCTCCGCTCCGTATCCGACATCGGCGACTTCAGTGCCGAGGCACAGGAGGCGCTGGTGGCCGTGTCGAACGCGGTCCTCGAGACAGCGAGCGGGAGATCCTGGTTCACCCTGGGGATACTGCGCGACATCGTGATGGCGCTGGTGATGTCCGGACGGGACGCCGAAGCGGAGCTGACCGCTCTTGGGAACGCTGTCGCCGACAAGATCATGCATCAGCTGCGCGGGACCCACTCCGACGTGCAACCGCTCCTCGCGGCCTCGGCGGCGCTGCCGAACGCTGAGGAGATCGGCCGCCTGATCGACCAGACGATGTCAGGTCCCTCGGACGAGCTTCTGCCGCTCCTTTAAGCCGATCTAGGCGTACGGGGGAGTTTGTAGCCGGTCCAGGACGTGCACGATCGCCTGGTCCAGGCCGTCGTCAGGACCCACCACCGGAATCTCGACGACGCTCTCGCCGTGGTCGGTGATCACCCTGGCGTCCCTCCCCACACCCGGGTATAGGATCGCCACCGCTGAGAGCCCGTAGAGGCTCTGGTACGCGGCAACCTCCTTCCGGCTGTCCTCGGAGGCGTGCCCGTCGCTGCCGATCCGGTACTTCGCATCGAGCACGGCTACCTTCCCCGTCGCCCTCTCGTGGAGCAGCAGATCGGGCCTCGACGCGTCGGGCACCGGAGTGCGTGCGCGCCACGAAGCGATGACGTCGGCCGGCGGCACCGTGTCGTAGTACAGGTCGAACCCGGGTCCCGTGAAGGCCAGCGGGGCGGATCCGAAAGCACCGGAGGTCTGGCTGAGCCCCAGCACCGACGCGACGCGATGCGCGGCGTATGCCTGGTAGATCCGGTCGGCGCTCTCGATGTAGCTGTATCGCTTGGCAGGCTCCGCACTGGCAGACCAGCCGAACCCGCAGACCGTCCTAGTGAGGTCGAAGACCTTGATGTAGCTGCGATCGGTGAACTCGGGTCCATGCCGCGGCAGGCCCAGTGCGCTCGGCTTCAGCCGGAGTGCGCCCGCCAGCGGCTGGGTCGACAGGCGTCCGACTCGCTCGCGCCAGAGCCGACACCGGGCGCGAGGCACGGCCGGGAGTTGCGCGCGCATGAGCTCGGACAGGAGCTGGCCGAGGAGGCCGAGAAGGTGCACGGCTCGGCGGTTCGCAAAGGTGTCCACCGTACGATGCCGGCGTCGGGCGACCACTCGAGTCGGGTTGTACACCTTCCCGGCGGCAGTGAGCAGCCCGCCCACCTGCTCGATCACGTTGCGCTGGGGATCGGACCTGAGGAAGCGCAGCGTCGGCACGGCGAGAACTGAGCTGCCGCCTCGGCGGCTGAGCATCCGGATGGAGACGTCATCGGTCCGCGGCGCGGCGAGGACGGTCTCGATGGCGTCCAGCGCCTCGTCCGCGTTCGCGTCGAACCAGCCGTAGACGACGTGCGGATCCAGGTAGCCACTGCCGTCCGAGAACAGCGCCTGCCCTGTCCACCCGGTGCCCAGGTTCCGGAGGTGGTCCAGCATGTGCGTGATGCCCTCGAGCCGCAGCTTGTGGTCCTCCGTGGCGAACCAGAAGACCTGCCCGTCGACCTCGATGCGGTGAAAACCCGTCGACCGGGTGTAGTCGAGGGCGAGGACGCCAGTCCGCGTGGCGGAGAGCCTGCGGTCAACGCCATCGACGCGGACCCTTCGGCTGGCGTGGCCCGTAACGCTCAGGACAATTGGCCCCGGAACGACCGTCACGGGCTCACCGGTCAGCTCGACCTCGCCTGTCCGAGCCACGACGGACACGCGGATCCGCGGTTCTGTCGGGTCAGGGTTCGAGCTCACGTTGACAGGGTACGGCGTGCGTCGTGCGACTCTGGACGTTGATCGACCGATCGCTCCTTCGAGTCGTCCATCGCATACGGGCCGTCACGCGGCTTTCGCCAGCGGTGCGACGAGCTCGTCGATCCTCGCCATCAGCGGGGCCCGGCGGGCGGGAGCGAGGTGGCCGTAGCGGTCCAGCGTGATCGACGGGCGGGCGTGTCCCATCGCCCGCGACACGGCGAGGAGGTCGGCATCCGCCTTCGAAAGGAGACCGCGGCGAAGGCGTGGCGCAGCGCGCGGGCGTTGTGGCGCGGGTCTTTACTCTGATCGGGGCGACTCAACCACTGTCCGCCGCTCAGCATTGATCCACCGAAACGGCACTCGGTGATGTCTGATACGAACGGAACGAAGGAGAATCGAAGATGCAAACCGAGCAGACATAATGAACGATCCAGAGCTTCGTGAGGCCGTGATCGCCCGTTCGGTGGGCCTATCTCGGGACGCGGCTCGGCACGGTGGGACCCCGGGCGCCGCGTGACATCCTTGGGGAGAAGCTGCTGACCGCGCTTGTCCGGCAAGGCCTGTTGCGTGAGAGAAGTAGTGCGTGCCCTCCAAGGACGAGTTCAGGCTAGCTGTTCCTCTTGGGTACACCCACCGACACCGCCTGGTCGAGGACCTTGTCGCGCGTCGGAGCCAGAACAGCATCCATCCTGCGCAGGACCAGCAGGGGGAGCATCACCGAGCCGTACTCGTGCTGTTTGAAGGTGCCCCGTAATTTGTCGGCGACCCTCCAGACGAACGTGACCTTGTCTGCGAAACCGACTGGTGTCATGACGTCCCTTCATTGGTGGAGCGGTGCGCTCACCATACGTAGGGCCAGGCCTCCGTAGTCCCGTGTGGATCAAGCACGAGCCCTCGAGGTCTACGGAAAATCTCGCCGAAACCCAATAGGCTGCCTTCAGCCGAACTGGGAACCGTTCAGTATCACCAGCATTCATGCGTGCCCGATGCCATCTCGGCTCGGGAATACTCTATGAAGCAACTGTCGCACACGGTCGGGGTTTCGGGCGCAGTGCATGTGCACCTGTTGCAGTGCGGGCACTTAAAGGCTTGGCAGCTCTCACACCGTCCACTCGACTGCCTCGTATGGAAGGTCGCCTCGCATGCCGGGTTGGAGCACTCTTGTAACGGGTAGGTCCATGTTCCTGAGCCATCAACGGTGGTAGGCCTGAGCGCGAGGAACACATACCGCTCCTCATAATCTAACGCGCCCTCGACCCAAAGATCGTCCAGCAGAGCCCCAGTTCTGTACTCAATGCCCTCGTGGAACTCCCGTCGCACTGCGGAGTCCATCGCCTCGTTGGCTACACGCGTAAACCCCTCCTGTAAGAAGCCTCGCGGAGGCTGCGGATCAGTGTACGAACTGGCGGATGAGATCACGATCCCGTCGACGTCGGCGACGGCCAGAAGCCACCGGGAACCTCGGGGGAGCATCTCTCGAACGCGCGTCATGACTGCGGAACGGGAGGCCTCGGACCTGGCGAACAGACCGGACATCACGTCAGCTGGGTGCAATGAGGCGTCGTGGAAATCACCCTCTCCAACAGGCATCAGAATCTGCGCGGCGAACTGGTCGGACACCTGCTCTTCGATCTTGAGTCGGCCCCCGTCGTCCATATCGATGAGCATGAAGCCCCACTGGTCGTGTGTTTGCTGCAGGTGGTGGCCGAGTTCGTGGAGCAGAGTGAAGTTGTCGCGACGCGATGTAGCGGGATGGAGATGGATTGTCGGCGGGGACGGACGGTAGTAACCGCCCCCGCCGCAGCCGGTGTTCACGAGCCCCTGTTCGATCTCAATCCTGAGCACGCCGCTACCGGAGAGGGTCTCTAGCGGGTCACTGGCCAGCGCCGACAGGTTGAAGGTGGTGCATTCAGCGATAAGTCGCGCGGCGATCGCTGCGGGGTCACAAGTGATTCCGAGTTCTTCCCACCCGTCCAAGGTGTCACCCGGCATTTCGGCCAGCGCGTCCGATTGCGTCGCGCAACTTAGACTCCCGCAGATTGTCGCCATCATTGCGGGCTGCAAGGGCGAACTCTCGGCGGGCGGAGCGGCGAATCGCCTCCTCTGCTATCCCTGTCTCCGCTACGCGGGCGACCACGTCTCGCTTGAATCGTGGGTGGGCGATGTCAACGACGACGTCTGAAAGTGGGTCAGATCCGGTAAGTGACCCACTTTCGACCCCGAGACGCTTAGCGAGTGCGGCGAGTTGCTCAGTGGTGATCGGCGTGGCACCGGTCATGACTGACCGCAGCTCCGGCAGTCCAAGACCCAGCACTTCGCTGACGATCCGTGCATCGCCGCCCGCCCGCTGGACCTTCGTCGACTCCAGGAATGATCCGTCCTCAGCGCCACCGTTGTTCAGACATAGCTCGGTCCAATGAGCGACCATCAGACGGTCAGCTTCGGAGTTTTCGGGATCCTCAGCGGAGGTCGACGCGAAGGCTAGACCGGGGTCGTCGTCTTCGTCCAGCGCGATAGACAGCTGACGAATGCTGTCCGGCGAGAGCAGCTGACCCAAGCTGCGATCGAGCAAGTGGTTGCCGATCCCGGTCTCCCTGGTCGGCCAAACTGTGACGGGCACACCGAGGGGGGTATCTTCCACTACGAGTCCAGGCGAGAAAGACGCTTCACTGGGAAAGGTCACCGGCCACGCAAGGGCATAGTCGGGCCGGGCGGCCGCGATTACCGCGTGCCCCACGACCTCGCCATTCCAGGATAAGACCCACAGGTCACCTACACGGACCTGCGTCCTCTGCGCACCCTTGACCCACAGCTCTCGCGCTGACACCGGTAGGTCGGCAGGCCAGTTGACTCTCACTGCTCGTCCCCTCGGTCGTTGCTGGAAAAAGAATTGCCAGAGTACACGTCATGAGTCGTACAGCCGGCTTCGGTATACCTCTCGCGCCACGTTGACCTCGTCTTCGGGGAGGCGCCCCAGGAACTCACACTTGCCAGCATGTCCCGTGACCGATTTATGAACTGGGTGGATGTAGCGGGCAGTCCACCACCCGGAGGCACCGAGGCGCGTCGCATTGATCTCGGGCATCGCTTTGCTGGGCTTATCTTCTGGCCTCGCATCGCTGGTCACGCGAGCGAGCCCCGCCCATGCGGTGTCGTTGCGGCGCTCGGCCATGCATGCCATGGGCCGGGCGGGCTTCCCGACGCGCGCCGGGTTCGCAGTGGCCTCTTTAGTCACCCAGTAGGCGTCGCCGAAAGTGGCGTGTTGTTCTGGCATACGTCGCAGTGTACAAGCGGGTACCGACAGGTCTTGACTCATCGCTCGGGGGTCGAATTGTCCTAAACGACCTGGGTGCCCGACCGGTTCAGCGCCCGTAAAGCCCGACGTCGCTCTGGGGTACACCCGTGCGGGACATGTATGCCGCCGGCGTTCTCGCTGTGTCTCAGGGTGGTTTCTAGAGTTATGAGACGCCGTCCCTTCGGGTCTAGTGTGTAGTGATACAGATTCCGGGCGGAAGGGTCCTCTGGTGGCTGATCGGATCGGGACGTTGCGGGGCCGCTCGGGTGACGGCGGCGAGGAGGTGCTGATCGTTAGCCGCGGGAG
>NZ_KV824142.1:0-8615 GCF_001815995.1 Dietzia sp. HMSC21D01
TCCCCTCCCCCGGCCCCGGGCCCGGCTCCGAGTGCGGCGCGCAGGCTGTCGTCCCAGTCGGGCAGCGGCGTCAGGCCGGCGGCCGCCCAGGCCCGCCCGGACAGCACCGAGAACGCGGGTCGCGGGGCGGGCCGGGGGAAGTCGGCGGTGGTGCAGGGGCGGACGCGGGCGGGGTCGGCGCCGAGGTAGGCGAACGTGCGGCGCGCGACCTCGTACCAGGTGGCGCGGCCCGCGCCGGCGGCGTGCAGGACGAGGCCGCGGGTGTCGACGGCAGCGGTGTCGATGGTAGGAGTGGCGGCCTCGTGTGTCGCGGTCTCGCCGGCGGCGTGGTGCGTGGCGGCCTCTCGTGTCGTGGCCTCGCGGGCGAGCATCTCGAGGATCGCCGCCGCCAGCGTCGGCGCGTGCGTGGGTGAGCCCCACTGGTCGTCGACCACGCTCACCTGGTCCCGCTCCCGCTCGAGCCGGGCCATGGTCGCCACGAAGTCGCCTCCGGGGATCGCCGACCGCTCCCGCTCCGGCCCGGTGTACAGCCAGGACGTCCGCAGGATCGTCGCCTCGGGGTGGGCGGCCAGGACGGCGTGCTCGCCGGCGAGCTTGGTGCGGCCGTACACGGTGGCCGGGTCGGTGACGTCGGTCGGCTCGAGCGCCGGCGCGGTCGCGGGATCGGGCCGTCCCGCCCCGCCGCTGCCGCGCGGCACCTCGCCGGAGAAGACGTAGTCGGTGCTGACGTGCACCAGCCGCAGACCGCGCTCTCGGCAGGCCTCGGCGAGGATCCTCGACCCCTCCACGTTGACCAGGTGCGCCCCGGACTCGTCGTTCTCCGCGCCGTCGACGTCGGTGTACGCGGCCGCGTTGATCACCACCGCAGGCTGGTGCCGGTCCAGGTACCCGGCCACGGACTCCGCCCGGGTGATGTCCAGCTCGTCGCGACCCGGCGCGAGCACCCCGCCCGGGTGGGCCAGCCGCAGGTGGGTACCCAGCTGTCCGCGCCCGCCGGTCACCAGCACGCGCGGCAGCGCGTCCCGGCGGGCGGCGACGCCCCCGTTGTCCGCGTTCACAGTCTCCGCCCCTTCTCCCGGCGCAGGACATCCAGCAGATACCGGCCGTACCCCGACTTCTGCAGGACGTTCGCGCGATCGGTGAGCTCGTCGTCGTCGATATATCCCATCCGCCACGCCACCTCCTCCGGGCAGCCGATCTTCAGGCCCTGCCGGTCCTCGATCGTGCGGACGTAGTTCCCCGCGTCGAGCAGCGAATCGTGGGTGCCCGTGTCCAGCCAGGCGGTACCCCGCGGCAGCACCTCGACCTGCAGGCGGCCCTGCTCCAGGTAGTGCCGGTTGATGTCGGTGATCTCGTACTCCCCGCGCGCCGACCTGGCCAGCCCGCGCGCCACGTCCACCACGTCGGCGCTATAGAAGTAGAGCCCCGGCACGGCGAAGTCCGACGACGGGTTCTCAGGCTTCTCCTCGAGGCTGATCGCGCGGCCGTCGGCGTCGAAGTCGATCACCCCGTACTGGCTCGGATCGGCCACCCGGTAGGCGAACACCGCGCCGCCGTCGAGGTCGGCGAACCGGCGCAGCTGCGTACCCATGCCGGGGCCGTAGAAGATGTTGTCGCCCAGGATCAACGCGACCGGCTCGTCGCCGATGTGGTCCGCGCCCAGCACGAACGCCTGCGCCAGCCCCTCCGGGGCGGCCTGCTCGACGTAGCTCAGCGTGATCCCGAACTGGCTGCCGTCGCCCAGCAACCGCCGGAACTGCCCCGCGTCCTCGGGCGTGGTGATGACGAGGATGTCGCGGATCCCCGCCAGCATGAGCGTCGACAGCGGGTAGTAGATCATCGGCTTGTCGAACACTGGCACCAGCTGCTTGCTCGTGGCCAGCGTCAGCGGCCGCAGCCGGGTGCCGCTGCCACCGGCCAGGACGATGCCCTTCACCGCGCCATCCCCGCCGTCACAGGACCTTCTCCGTCCGGGCGTACGTCGCTTCGACCCGCTCCTTGACCGGTTCCCACCAGTCGCGGTGGGCGGCGTACCACTCGATGGTCTGCCGCAGGCCCTCGCGGAAGTCCGTGTGCTGCGGCTCCCAGCCCAGCTCGGCGCGGGTCGCGGAGGCGTCGATCGCGTAGCGCAGGTCGTGGCCCGGGCGGTCGGTGACGTGGTCGAACCCCGGGTCACCGCCGATGCCCGAGACGCCCATGAGCTCGCAGATCATCCGCATGACCTCGAGGTTGGAGCGCTCGCCGTCGGCGCCGATGAGGTACGTCCGTCCCGGCTCCCCCGCCTCGAGGATGCGCAGAACCGCGGAGTTGTGGTCATCGACGTGGATCCAGTCCCGCACGTTGGCTCCACTGCCGTAGAGGCGGGGCCGCCGCCCGTCGAGGGTGTTGGTGATCTGCCGCGGGATGAACTTCTCCACGTGCTGGTAGGGCCCGTAGTTGTTCGAGCAGTTGCTGATGGTGGCGCGCACCCCGAAGCTGCGGACCCACGCGCGCACCAGCATGTCCGCGCCCGCCTTGGTCGCCGAGTACGGGCTCGACGGGTTGTACGCCGTGGCCGGGGTGAACTTGGCCGGGTCGTCGAGCTCCAGGTCCCCGTAGACCTCGTCCGTCGACACGTGGTGCAGGCGTACGTCGTGACGGCGGCAGGCCTCGAGGATCGTGTACGTGCCCACGATGTTCGAGTGTACGAACGGCCACGGCGTGGCGAGCGAGTTGTCGTTGTGACTCTCCGCCGCAAAGTGCACGACCGCGTCGCGCGGCCCCGTCAACTCGGAGACCAACCGGTCCGTGATCGCGGCGTCCGCACAGTCGGCCTCCACCAGCCGGACCCGGTCGGCGGGGAGCCCGTCCAGATTCGCGCGGTTGGCGGCATACGTCATGGAGTCGAGCACCGTGACGTGGGCCTGCGGGTACTCGCGGACGACGGAGCGGACGAAGTTGGCGCCGATGAACCCGGCTCCCCCGGTGACGACGAGGCGCATGGGCACAACCCTACCGCCCGGCCGGACCGCCGCCCGACGGCTCATCGCCACCCTGCGAGGGCGGGTGCCCTGCCGCCCAGCGACGTTTGGTCTCGCGCGACCTGCGCGACTGCCGCACCGCCACCACCGCCAACGCCACGCCCGCCAGCAACGGCACCCACACCTTGCTGTACTCGAGCAGGAACTCCACCCACCCCGGGACCGAGATCTCCGGCAGGGTGATCGACGGCAGCGTGATGTCCGACCAGGGGATGTCCGGCCACGGAATGCTCGGCAGGGAGAACTCCGGCCACGGAATGTCGATGTCCGGGATGCGCTCGAGGATCCAGTCGAGCACCGGCTCGAGGATGCGACCGATCAGGGGCAGCAGCACGATCATCGCGATCGCCCAGCCCGACCTGCCGATGCCCGCCGCGACCGGGTAGACGGCGCGCTTCCACGGCGTCGACGCGATCGCCTCCAGCCGGGCCTCGGCGGCGGATCCGGGCGGCGGGTCGAAGTGCACGATGTCGCGGCCCTCGCGGAACGTCACCTGGCGGACCGCCGTGTCGAGCATGTTCGTGCGCACCTGGATGCGCGGGCTCGAGATCGGCGGCGCGGTGGTGTGCTCGCCCGGCTTCGGCGGGTCCGCGGTGAGCGAGAAGCGCCGGTCACTGATCTGCCGGGCGCGCGCGACCACCTCGCCGTCACGCAGCAGGGCACACCCCGGGGATGCGACGGCCGCTGGGGTGGCACCCTTCTTCGGCGGCTTCCGCTGCGGGTACCCGGGGTCGACGGTGCGGAGTTCCTCCGGCGAGCCCACCGCGAACTCGAGGACCCCGTGCTCGGGATGGTCGAGGCGCCAGATCTCCGGCACGCCGTCGGTGGTGGGGGCCTCGGGGACGGGCAGGTCGGGCGCTGGCCGGTTCTCGGTCATCGCGGGCTCCTCGGTCGGCGGTCAGCCCCGCACCCTACTCGGCGCGACGCTGCTCTCCGCAGGCCCCGGCGACTCCGCTCGGCGGCGGATCGATGGCCTCGCTATCGGGGCTGGCCTCGGCGCCGGGAGCCGTGTCGTCGTCGGGAGTCGTGTCGTCGTCGCCACCGGTAGCGTCATCGCGCTCGCGCCGGAGCGTCCGGTACTCCGCGATCATCTTCTCCCGGCGGCTGTTCTCCCAGTCGCAGGCCCGGGTGTCACGCGGTGTCACCTGGATGACCTCCTCGGCCGCGATGCCGGACCGCAGCTGCCTGACCCTCAGCACCTCTGCGTCGAGACGCACCCCGAAGACCACAGCCATGTTGACTAGCCACAGCCACAGGAGGAAGACGATGACGCCGGCCAGCGAACCGTACACACGGTTGAAATTGCCGAAGTTGGCGACGAAGAAGCTCAGACCTGCCGTGGCGACGCCCATGATCGCCAACGCGGCCGTGGCCCCCAACGACACCCAGGAGAAGCGGCGCCCGGAGATGTTGGGCGCGAACCGGTAGAGGATCGCCAACGCCAAGATCATTGCGACCACGGCAGCCGGCCACTTGGCCACTCCCCACACGGCCAGCGCCGTGCTCCCGAGCCCGATCCAGCCGCCCACCGTCTCCGCCACCGGTCCACTGGACGCCAGGGCCACCCCGCCGATGGCGACCAGGACGATCAGCAGAGCCGTCAGCGCGAGACCCTCGGGCAGCAGACGCCACGGCGGCCGCCCCTCGTCGATCCCGAACATCGCGTTAATGGCCCTGCCGAGCGCCCGCACGTATCGCGACGCCGACCACAGCGCGACCGCCGTACCCACGAGGAGCGCGGTGCCCGCGGCCGGGGTCGTGACCAACGCCTCGACCGGCTCGCGGACGGGATCGAGCACCTCCGGCGGCGCGACGTCAGAGAGCATGTCCATCACCGCATCGACCGTTCTGGAGCCCTGCCCGAAAACGCCGAGCAACGACACCACCACCAGCACCGCCGGGAACAGCGAGAGGACGCCGTAGTAGGTGAGCGAACCGGCGAGGTCTGGGCCGCGGTCGCGGAGGAACTCAGCAACCGAGCGGACGAGCACCATGCGAACGGTGCGCAGTCCTCTGCGGATGGTGGCAGCGGGCCGGTCCGAAGTGGTCATACCCCGATTGTGGTCGCTGTCGACCCGTCCCGCGCCAGCCTCGCCGCGAGGAGGCCTCCCCGGGGCTGCGGGTGACGCTGGCGGGCGACGCCGGCGGGTCGAAACCGGCGGATCGCAGCTGGCGGGTCGAAACCGGCGGACTCGTGCCCGGAGTTCGCCTGCCCGACCACACCCGCTCCTCGGCATGGCGTCTCGCGCGCACCGCGGGGTGGGCGAGACGCCATGGCGAGGAGCGGCTGCAGAAATCGCGTACATCCGCGGGAGCGAGACGCCATCGTGAGGAGCGAATACGCCGGCAGCTCCGGGAGCGGGCCGCCATCCACAGGCGCGAGACGCCAGGCTTAGGAGCGAGACGCCATCGACGGGAGCGGGTGCGCGCGTGATGGACGGATGCGCGCGCAGCGGACGAGTGCGCTGTGGACGAATGCGGGGCGGGGCCGAGCGAACGCGGAGCGTGGCCGAGCGGAGGCTCGAACCGGACCGACAGGGTCAGTCGCGGTGGCGGGCCTCCTCCGCCTGGGCCTCGCGGCGGACGTCGGCCGCGTCGTCGACGGTCTGCTGGTGCTTCTCGGCCGCCTTGTCGCTCGCCGTGGTGTCGCGCGGCGGGAGCTGGATGGTCTCCTCCGCGTGCATCCCCGCCTGCAGCTCGCGGGCCCGCTCGACCTCGGCGTCGACCTCCGCCCCGAACAGCAGTGCGTTGTTGGTGATCCACAGCCAGAGCAGGAAGATGATGACGCCTGCGAGGGAGCCGTACGTGGCGTTGTAGCTGCTGAAGTTGGTCACGTAGAAGACGAAGCCGCCGGTCGCGACCGCCCACACGATCAGGGCGATGACGGCGCCGATCGAGATCCAGCGGAACTTCGGTTGCTTGACGTTGGGCGCGAACCCGTAGAGCACGGCCAGGATGACGACGACGACGAGGACGAGCACCGGCCACTTGGCGATCCCCCACACGGTCACGGCCGTCTCCCCCAGACCGATCAGATTCCCGGCCCATTCGGCGATCGGTCCGCTCACGACCAGGATGAGCCCGGCGAGACAGACCAGGAGCAGCAGGACCGCGGTCAGCAGGACGGTGACGGGCTTGAGCTTCCAGAAGGGCCGTCCCTCCTCGATCTCGTAGATGCGGTTCATCGCCCGGCCGAACGCGCCGACGTAGCCCGAGGCCGACCACAGCGCACCGGCGAGACCGGTGATGAGGGCGATGCCGGCGGCCGGGGTGTTGACGACCGACTCGATCGGCCCGCGCAGCGCGGCGAGGGTCTCCTCGGGGGCGGCACCCTCGAGCAGTTCCATCACCGCGTCCACCGTGGCCTGGCCCTGCCCGAACACGCCGAGCAGCGAGACCACCGCGAGCAGGGCGGGGAACAAGGACAGCACCGCGAAGTACGTCAGGCCCGCGGCGAGATCGGTGCACTTGTCCCTGGAGAACTCGGAGAGGGCGCGCTTGATGCCGATCTTCCACGCGCTGCCCTTCAGCGAGGTGGGCGACTCGGGCTTGCCGTGATCGGGGTCGGCATCCGGGTCGGGCTTATCGGTGATGTCGCGGCTCGTCGTACTCATACCTTCAGACTTTCGCATCACCGGGCCCCTTCCGCATCCGCACCGCGGCCCGCATCCGCCGCGCGGCCTGCATCCCTGCCGCGGCCGGCATCAGAGCGCACGCCCGTGCCCGTGCGCCTGCGCCCGCGGAGGGATACCGTGGGCTCCCCTGAGATGTGGCGTTCGGACTCGCCTGAGCTAACCTGTTCGATGTCACGTCACCAAAGTGGTGTACGAACGCACACGCGACAACGATCAAAGGAGAAACCGATGAGCCTGTCCAACGCGATCCTCCGCGGCGTCACCGGCGCTTTCGTCCTCAACTCCGGCCT
Source organism: Dietzia sp. HMSC21D01 (assembly GCF_001815995.1). Taxonomy (NCBI): domain Bacteria; kingdom Bacillati; phylum Actinomycetota; class Actinomycetes; order Mycobacteriales; family Dietziaceae; genus Dietzia; species Dietzia sp. HMSC21D01. Next base: position 6,946 of record NZ_KV824142.1, read on the forward strand.
GAGCAAGCGCGGCATGCCCACCGAAGCCGCGCAGGGCCTGCAGGGCTTCGCCGCCACGGGCGTTCCCGCCGTGAACCAGATGGATCCGGACACCTTCGGCAAGTTCGTCGCCTACTCGGAGATCGGCATCGGCGCCGCCCTGCTCACCCCGGTGGTGCCCCGCCGGATCGCCGGCGCGGCCCTCGGCGTCTTCTCGGCGGGCCTGCTGGCGATGTACTTCCGCAACCCGGACATGACCGAGTCCGACGGCATCCGCCCCAGCCAGGAGGGCATGTCGCTGGCCAAGGACGCGTTCATGGCCGCCATCGCCGGCGCGCTGGTCGTCGACAACTCCTGAACTCCGGGCCGGCGGGCGAGGCGATGAGCGCCTGCCGGAAAGCCGAGTAGACGGCCCGGCGCCGCACCCGCGGGCCGGGCCGTCGTCGTCCCGCGACCGGGTGCCGACGCGGTGCGGATGCGAAGCCCACTCGCGTATCCGACCATGGGGCGATGACGCAGAACCCGGAGCCAGATTCCCCGGCCCGCCGGATGCGGATCGTCGTCACCGGCGCGAGCGGCAACGTGGGCACCCCGCTACTACGCAGGCTGCTGGCCGACGGCCACGACGTGGTGGGCCTGTGTCGCCGCATCCCACCCGCCACCGCTCCGTACAGCGGTGCCTCCTGGCATCGCGTCGACCTCTCGTACGCGGGCGCTCACGATCTGGTGGAGATCTTCCGCGGCGCCGACGCGGTCATCCACCTCGCCTGGGGCTTCCAGCCCACCCGCGACGTGGACCACCATCACCGGCTGGGCGTCGGCGGGACCGCCGCGGTCGTGGAGGCGTGCCGACTGGCGGGCGTGCCGCACCTGATGCACCAGTCCTCGGTGGGCGCCTACGCCCCTGTCTCCGACGGCGGACCCGGAGTCTCGGTCGAGCGGCGGGTCAGCGAGGACGCCGAACTCGGCGGGGTGCCCACCGCCGCCTACAACCGGCACAAGACGGCCGCGGAGCAGCTCCTCGACCGGCACGAGAGCAAGCATCCCGGCGCGCCGACGATCGCCCGGATGCGGCCGGCATTCATCGTCCACGCCGAGGCCGCCTCGGGTCTGTTCCGCTACTTCACCCCGGCGCTCACGCCAGCGCGATTGCTCCGGGCCCTACCGATCCTGCCGGTGGACCGCCGGCTCACGGTCCCGCTCCTCCACGGCGACGACATGGCCTCGGCACTGGCGGCCGCCGCGACGTCCGGCGCGCAGGGCGCGTTCAACATCGCCGCCGAACCGCCCATCACCCGCGACATGCTCGCCCGCGAACTCGGCGCGCGGCCGGTGCACCTGCCCTACCGCGTGCTGCGTCAGCTCGTCCACATCAGCTGGCTGCTGCGCCTCCAGCCGGTCAGCATCGGCTGGGTCGATCTGGCGTTCGGCGCCCCGCTCATGCACACCACCCGCGCCCGCGCGGAGCTCGGCTGGCGCCCCACGGTCGCGGCGGACGAGGCGCTGCGCGAGGTGATCGACGCGATCGTCGCGGGCCGGGCCGGAACGTCACCACCGCTGCGCAAGCGGACACTGCTTGACGCGCTGGCGGGACTGCGCCGGGGCGGCGCGGTCGACGTCCGGCGACTGCCGTAACCAGCGCGCTCGGCGAGCCTGGGCGCCCTCTGGCCGGTCCGGGCCAGGCCCCCTCG
>NZ_KV824143.1:0-5407 GCF_001815995.1 Dietzia sp. HMSC21D01
CGAGCGGCTCGAAGGCGGCAAGCTCGGACTCGGACGCGCCCTCGCCGGCCGAGCTCGCCGACAACGACCCGGCGCTGACCACCGCGGATACGCCGTTGCCGCCCGCCGGCACCGATCGCCCCTGACGCGATAGGAACACGCGCCCGGTCCGAAAGGCATTGGCGCCCGGTCGCGAAAGGCACCGACGCCCGGTCGCGTGAGGCACCGCCGCCCCGGCCTGCTCCCTCTCCGAGCCGGCCGGGGCGGCGCGCGTCTCGGACGGGTGTGAACATCATTACGCGGTCGTGTCCGACCGGGCCACTACACTGGGATCCGTGATTGACACGCTTACCGGCACGTGGGGAACTGTCCAGCTCATCATCCAGGGCGCGCTCGTCGTGTGGGCGCTGGCCGGGCTGGTGCTGGCCGCGCTGCCGCCGGCCTCGGCGTACTCCGTGGAGGGGAAGTGGCCCAAGCCGGCATGGATCGCCATCTGTGCTGTCGCCGCCCTGCTGTTCGCCGTCCGGCCGCTCGGTTTCCTCAGCATCATCGCGATGGTGGCGGTGGGCGTGTTCTTCGCCGACGTGCGTCCCGCGGTCGGCGGTCGACGCAGGTGAAGACGCCGGAGGCCGGGCCGCTGCAGCGGATCGAGGAACTGGCCGAGGACTCCGGCACCACCGTGCGCAACATCCGCGTCTACCAGGAGCGCGGTCTGCTGCCCCCGCCCGTCCGCCGGGGACGCACCGCCTTCTACGGGCCGGACCACAAGCGGCGTCTCGCTCAGATCCTGCGTCTCCTCGACCGCGGCTACACGTTCGCCACGATCGAGGAGTTGTTCATCGCCGAACGGCACGGCTTCACGCTCACGGAGCTTCTCGAGCTGGAAGCGGTCCGGCCGACGCGCCGCTCCACCGGTGGGCGCCGGCGACTGCCGCGAGGGGGAGTGGACGCGGTCGCCGGGTTCGAGCTACCGGAGCACCTCCTCGACCGGGGCGAGTCGATCGGCCTCGCCAGCGATTCGGCCGCGGCGGACCACTTCTTCGCCGACCGCTACATGCTGGAGATGTTCCGCGAGCTGATCGTGCTGGGGGTCGGCGAGGAGGGGATCGACAAGATCGGCCACCTGTTCATGGAGGGGCAGAGCACCGCGGCCGAGGCGATCGACGTTCTCGTGCAGACCATGAAGGACGCCGGGATGGACCAGTCGACCATCATCAGGCGGGTGACCGGCATCCTTCCGCGGGCCGGCGCCGCCGCCCGGCTCATCTTCCTGTCCGCCGCCCAGACCCTGCTCACCGACAGGCACGGCTTCCCCAAGAGTTGAGCGACGTGAGCGCCGGACGGCCGCCGATCGGACGGTCTAGGTGAACACCACGGTCCGGGCACCGTGCACCAGGACCCGGTCCTCCAGGTGCCAGCGCAGCCCGCGGGCCAGCACCAGCTTCTCGGCGTCGCGGCCCTGGCGCACCATGTCCTTCACCGTCGCCGTGTGGTCCACGCGGATGACGTCCTGCTCGATGATAGGCCCCTCGTCGAGGTCGGCCGTCACGTAGTGGCACGTCGCGCCGATGAGCTTCACGCCCCGGACGTGCGCCTGGTGATACGGGCGGGCGCCGACGAAGCTGGGCAGGAAGCTGTGATGGATGTTGATCGCGCGACCGGCCCACCGGGTGCAAAGGTCGTCCGGCAGGACCTGCATGAAGCGGGCCAGGACGATCGCGTGCGGGTCGATGTCGTCGACGAGTCCGGCGACCTGCTCGAACGCCGGGCCCCGCTCGGCGGGGTCGGCCGGGAACGGAACGTGGTGGAACGGCACGCCGTGCGCCTCGGCCATCCCCCGCAGGGTGTCGTGGTTGCCGATCACCGCACGGATGCGGGCGGGGTAGTCACCGCTCTCGACCCGACCCAGCAGGTCGTGGAGGCAGTGGCCCTCCTTGGACACCAGGATGACGACGTCCTTCGGCTCGGACGAGTCGCAGATCTGCCAGTCGGCCTCGGGTCCCAGCTCGCTGGCCACCCGTTCGAAGCGACGGCGGAGTTCGTCGATCTCCATGCCGATCGATTCGGCGTCGACGGACTGGCGGGTGAAGAACCAGCCGGTGTCCTCGTCCGCGTGGTACGCCGCCTCCATGATGGTCCCGCCCAGTTCGGCGAGGAACGTGGCGATCCGGGCGACGATACCGATGCGGTCGGGGCAGCCCAGCGTGAGGACGAAGCGTCGTGACATGGGTGTCCATTGTGCCACCAGGCGTGTCGGCGGCTCCCGCTAGGCTGGCCCGGATGGACGCCACTCCGACCGCTCAGCTCACCCGCGCCCGCGTCGCCTCGATGATCGACCACACCCTGCTCTCGCCTGACGCGTCCCGCGAGGACGTGCAGGCCTGCCTCGACGAGGCCCGCGAGCTGGGCGTCAAGGCCGTGTGCGTGAGCCCGGCGATGCTGCCGGTACGGCCCGGCCAGCAGGTCGTCGCCACGGTCGCGGGGTTCCCGTCAGGCAAGCACCACTCGCTGGTCAAGGCGATGGAGGGCCGGCTCGCGGTGGACCAGGGCGCCACCGAGGTGGACATGGTGATCGATGTGGGCGCCGCCATCGCGGGCCTCGTCGACGAGGTGATGGCCGACGTGCTGGCGATGCGCGACGCCGTGCCCCCGCCGGTGGTGCTCAAGGTGATCCTCGAGACCGCCGCCATCCACAAGGCGCTGGGGGACGAGGCGGGCGACGAGCGGATCGAGGCCCTGTGCCACGCCGTCGCGCGCGCGGGCGCCGACTTCGTCAAGACCTCCACCGGCTTCCACCCCGCCGGCGGCGCGAGCGTGCGCGCGGTCGAGGCGATGCACCGCGCGGTGGGCGGGAAGCTGGGCATCAAGGCGTCCGGCGGGATCCGCGACGCCGACACCGCCCGCGCGATGATCGCCGCGGGCGCCACCCGGCTCGGCCTCAGCGGCAGCCGTGCGGTGCTCGACGGCTTCCCCGAGTAGTCCTGCCGTCCGGCCGCTGCTGGTCCGACGCAGGCCTTCACCCAGGGCCCCCGGCGGGAGTCAGTCCCGGCCGGTGGTGAGCACCATCTTCCCGGTGGTGCGCCCGGTCTCGCCCCGGCGGTGCGCCTCGGCGACCTGTTCGAGCGGGAAGACCTCCGAGATCGTCGCCCGCAGCGACCCCTGCTCGACGAGGTCGGTGATCGAGACGAGGTCGTGGCGTGAGGCGTCGACCAGCATCCGGACGGCCCGCACCCCGAGCCGCTCGGCCTCGCGGTAGAGGTCGTCCGAGCCGACGGGCAGGATCGACACGACGATCCCGCCGGGCCGCAGCGTGCGCAGCGACGCCAGCGAGGTGTCGCCGCCGATGGTGTCGAGCACGGCGTCGACGTCCGAGACGGCCTCCGCGATGTCCACCTCGCGGTAGTCGATCGGCTCGTCCACGCCGATCTCCCGCAGGAAGTCGTGCTTCTCCGAGCTGGCGGTGCCGATCACGTGGGCGCCGCGGGCCTTGGCGAGCTGCACGGCGACGTGCCCGACCCCGCCGGCGGCCGCGTGGATGAGGACGCGCTGGCCGGGCTGGATCCGGGCGTTCTCGACGAGCGCCTGCCACGCGGTGAGCGAGACCAGCGGCAGCGCGGCGGCCTGGACGTGGTCGAGCGAGGCCGGCTTGGGTGCGAACCAGGCGGCGGGGGCGGCGACGTACTCGGCGTGGGCGCCGTGGCCGAACGGGTACGAGAGCATGCCGAACACCTCGTCGCCGGGGGAGAACCGCGCGACGCCGATCCCGACCTCTTCGACCACGCCCGACAGGTCCCAGCCGAGGACGAACGGCGGCTCGCCGAGGAACCCGCCGTTGGCGCGGTGCTTCCAGTCGGTGGGGTTGACGCTGGCGGCCTCGACGCGGATCAGGACCTCGTTGGTGCGGGGAGTGGGACGGGGGAGGTCGACGACGGCGAGGACGTCCGGCTCACCGAGGGTCTGCTGTTGCACGGCACGCATGGAGGCTTCGTTGGTCATGGCTCCAGGGTGGCAGAATCCCGGGCCCGCCGCCCGGCTCGTCCCGCCCGTCACCCGCCACGCGGGCGCGGTTCAGCACCGTGGCGGCAGCCGGTGCAGGTCCACGTCGCGCAGCGCCCCCTCGGCGATGATCGCCGTCATGTACGTGTGATGCGGCTGGCGTCGGCGGTCGGTGGGCGAGCCCGGGTTGAGCAGGCGCAGGGCGCCCTCGCCGGACGCACCCTCGCCGGACGCACCCTCGCCGGACGCGCCCTCGCCGGGCGGCCTCGGCGCGGTGGTGTCCCACGGGATGTGCGAGTGCCCGAAGACCAGGACGTCGGTGTCGGGGAAGGCCCTGGCCATGCGCTTCTCCCGTCCCGCGGACGCGCCGGCCTCGTGGGTGACGGCAAGTCGCACGCCGTCGAGCGTCGCGCGGGCCACTTCGGGCAGACGCTCGCGCAGCTCCGGGCCGTCGTTGTTGCCCCAGCAGGCGATGAGCCGTGCAGACCGTTCCTCGAGGGCGTCGAGAAGTGCGACGTCCATCCAGTCCCCGGCGTGGATCACGACGTCGGCGGCGTCGACCTCGTCCCAGATCCGGGCCGGCAGGTCGCGGGCGCGGGTCGGGACGTGGGTGTCGGAGATGATGAGCAGGCGCATGGGCCCAGTGTGCCGGGCGGCCGACCGCTCTTAGCGAGTCGACTCCAGCACAACGTCGCGGCCGGCCAGATCCACGGTCATCCCGCCGTCGACCACGCGGACGCCGGTGAGCTCGATCCCCTCGGGCAGGTCGGCCAGCGCGGAGTCCATCATCGAGACGGTCCCGCCGAGGATCTCCGAGGGCAGCTGGAACCCGAGCACCGACGCCTGCTGGGGATCCATCTCGAGGTTGCCGTCGATGAGCCGCGGCGTCACCACGGCCTCGGCGAGCCCGCTGATCGAGACGCGCAGGGCGCCCGCGGCGGGGTCGGAGACGATGTCCTTCACCTGGATCAGCCCGCCCAGCAGGCTGTCGCCCACGCCGCCCGCGCCCTCGGACTGGGCGGCCGCGGTCATGGTCTCGTCGGACACGAACGCGGTGCCGGTGAGCGAGTCGATACGGGACGTCTCACCCTCGGACCGCACGCCCTCGGCGGTGATGTCGATCGCCGGGACCGGGCCGGTCGCCCCCTCGGCCGGGGCGCCGTCGGTGGTGATGCGGATCGTGCCGAGCGTGCCGGTGACGTACGACAGCAGGACCGGCTGGGGCCCCAGCTCCACCTCGGGCGTCGAGCCGAGCGTCGCGCTGATCTCCTGGCGGAGGTTGTCCTTGATCGCACCGCGCATCCCGAGCTCCAGGCCCACGGCCCCGGCCACCAGCAGCACGATGGCCAGCACGGCGCCGATGACGATCCGGCGGCCCGTGCGGCTCCCGCCCCGGGCGCCGCTGGTCCCGCCCCGCGCACCGGTCGTCCCG
>NZ_KV824144.1:0-1979 GCF_001815995.1 Dietzia sp. HMSC21D01
GCCTGATCCACCACGGCCATCGCCCGAACCACCTCCAGCAGCTCTCGCGACCACCGCCAATCACGGCGGTAGACGACTACGGGCACCCTGCCCAGCACCATCAATGCTACCTAAATGCCACCATTCAGCAACCCCCGACGGCCGTCGAGGCCGCCAGTGCGCCATCAGCCACGACCAGCAGACGGCTCGAAAGCGGATACCGTGCCACTTCGCACTCGGCTCGAACGGCTAGAGCTCTCAGTGGCAACCGGCGCGAATTTGGCGCAGCGGGCATAATTCACCGCAGCAGTTGACACACCAAGAATGGACAGATCTATGGCTCAGCACTTCCAGGTCAAATACACCGACGACATCGACGGAACCGACCTAGGCGAAAGCGCAAACACGATCTCGTTCGCCTTCGAGGGCAAGGAATACTCCATCGACCTCAGCGACGACAACGCCCAGGCACTCCGAGAGGCCGTGGCCCCATACATCGAGGCCGGCCACCGCGTCACCGGCGCTAAGACCAAAGCTGCGCGCAAAACTGCGGGAAAGACCTCGCCTGCAGACACCAAAGCGATTCGCGAATGGGCTCACGAGAACGGCTACGACGTCTCCGACCGCGGACGCATCCCCGCCGACGTGATGGACGCGTACGCAGCCGCCAACTAGCCACACCACAAAGCGTCATTCGCGGAATCCGCCTCCTACCAGGCGAATTGCTTGATAGTGTCGTTGACATCGCACTCGGCGCTCCGCGCGAACTCGCCACTGCATGTCAGCCGTTCGAAGTGCTTGTCGAGCGGACCGAGAGCTATCCGCGAAGGAGTCGGCGTGACGCCCAAGGTGTGGTGCATCCACAACAACGAGCCCTCGCTCAAACTTGTCCAGGATGGGTTCGTCAGCATCGGATGGGAGGAGCTCGGCGACCTGGCCGAGCTGGTCTCGAACAAGGAGGCTCTCAAGACCCGCCTTCTCGACACGTTCCCAGACGCCAAGCCCGGTGCCATCCCAGGATGGGCCGGAACACTGCGGCGATTCGTCCTCGACATGCAGATCGGGGACATCGTCATCGCGCCGAACAAATCGGACCGCACCCTCAGCCTCGGGACAATAGCTGGCGACTATTACTTCGACCCGTCGGCGACACTGCACCCCAACCGCCGCAAGGTGACCTGGCACAACACAGGAATTCCACGGGCACAATTCAGCGAAAAAGCTTTGTATGAGATCGGTTCGGTCCTCACCGTGTTCGCAGTCAAACGGCACGCCAATGAGTTCGCTGCCGCCCTTGAGCCCAAGTCCAACCTGAACGCGGTTGAGGCCGAACCGGCCACAACAGCAACTAACGCCGCCGTCGAAGATGCCGAGACCGCCGAGGAGACGCCGAACGCCTCCCGGGTCGAGGAGTTCACCCGGGACCGTCTCGAGACGATCCTTCGAACCGGACTGAGCCCAAGTGAGTTCGAGGAGTTCATCGCTGCTCTGTTACGGGCCATGGGGTACTACGCCCGAGTCACCTCGTATTCCGGTGACGGAGGGATAGACGTCATCGCACACAGGGACGCTTTCGGCCTTGAAGGCGACATCATTAAAGTCCAGTGCAAGCAAACCATCTCGCCGATAGGCGGCCCGACGGTCCAAGCCCTGCTCGGAGCTGTCGCCGAAGGAGAGAAGGCGCTGTTCGTCAGTCTCGGTGGTTACACGCGCGACGCTGAATTTCTCGACCGCAGCAAGCACGCCCTGCGTCTACTACGCGGCACCGATCTCATCGACCTGCTACTACGTCACTATGAATCGCTCGACGACGAGTGGAGACAGCGAATCCCCATGCGGCGCGTCTACGCCGTCGATGTCGTCTCCGGCAGCGACTGAACCCAGAACCAACTGGCCTCGGGATACCGTCTGCGATCAAAAAAAACGCTCCTACCAGGCGGAATATTTACGCCGATAATTTATCTTATGACAAGCTAAGATCTGCGTATTGCATCAGATGA
>NZ_KV824145.1:0-3045 GCF_001815995.1 Dietzia sp. HMSC21D01
CGACGAACTAACGGAGATGCCCACTAGCCCTCCGCAGCGGTCTCAGTGGGCAGCCGCCCCTCCCCAGCCGCGCCACCTATCCGATGCCGCTACGCCTAAGGGGTCCCGTAGGCGTAGCGCGATCCGATAGGTGGCGTGCAGCGATGAGTCCGTCCGTCATGGATGATCCTGTCCGTGATGACCTGCCGCGGGCGCGGGCCTCGCGGTCTCCGTGGGCAACCGCCGGGTGGCCGCCGGGCGCCTGCCGGGTGGCCGAGTGGGCGGCGTCCCAGTAACGTTGTCGGGCGTCGACGGGGTCGGCCGACGTTTTGGCCGGTGAGAACCCCACTGGTAAAGTGGGCCGTCGGTGTCCACCGGAGCACGTTCCACGTGCCCGCACGGACGAGACGACCAGACATCAGATCGGCGGGATCCCCTCGTGGAGCCGTCGACACACGACATAAAGGTGTGACGAGTGGCCAACATCAAGTCCCAGATCAAGCGGAACCGCACCAACGAGCGCAACCGCCTCCGTAACCAGTCGACCAAGTCGGCTCTGCGTACCGCCATCCGCAGCCTGCGTGAGGCCACCGAGTCCGGTGACAAGGAGAAGGCCGGCGCCCTGCTCGTCGCCACCTCCCGCCAGCTCGACAAGGCCGCCAGCAAGGGTGTCATCCACCAGAACCAGGCCGCCAACAAGAAGTCGGCGCTGACCAAGGCCGTCAACAGCCTCTGAGTCACCCCGGCGCTCCCCCGCCGGGAGCCGCCCAGCCCCGCGTCAGCGCCAACGACGCGTCGAGGCTCCGAGGGCCCACCCAGCACCATGCGTGCGGGGTGGGCCCTCGTCGTGTCCCCGGCTTCGGCGAGCGGGGGCACCGGGTGTCCGGCCGGGGCGAACGGCCCGGTCGGACGGGACGGAGCCGGGCCCGATCGGCCCGTCTACAGGGAGGCCAGCGACCCGACCTCGCGCACCGCGCGCTCGAGGGCGTAGTACGGGTTCTCCGCCCGTCCCTTGACCTCGCCGTTGAGACGCGCGACCACCTGCAGCGCACTGCCCAGCGTCTCGATGGACCAGTAGCGCGTCTGGGCGGTGACCTTCTTGACCTTCCACGGCGGCAGGCCCTGCTTCGCCAGCTCCGCCGGCGGCACGCCACGCTGCGTACCCACCAGGGCGATCGAGTTCACCGCATCCGCCAGCGCGTCGGCGAGCACCACCTCCGGCACCCCGGTGTGCAGCGCCCACTCGAGCGCCTCGATCGCGCCGGCCACGTCCCCGGTCACGGCGCGCTCGGCCACCGTGAACCCGCTGACGCCCACTACCCCGGAGTGGTAGCGCCGGACGGCTTCCACGTCCACTTTGCCGCCGGTGTCGGCCACGAGCTGTCCGCACGCCGACGCCAGCTGACGGAGGTCGGTCCCCACAGCCTCGACCAGTGCTTCGCACGCCTCGGGTGCCACACGCACGTCCAGGCCCCGGAACTCGGACCGCACGAACCCCACCACGTCCATGTGGCGGGTGAGCTTGCCGGCCGCGTGCTCCTCCGCGCCGGCCCTGCGGAGATCCGCCACCAGTGCCTTGGCGCGCCCGCCGCCCGTGTGCTGGACCACCAGGACCGTCTCCGGCGGCAGGTCCCGCGCGGCATCCAGCACCGCAGCCTGGGCGTCCTTGCCCAGTTCCGCGGCGCCGGTGACGACCACGATCCGCGCCTCGCCGAACAGAGACGGCGAGAGCAGCTCGAACAGCTGCGGGGCCGTCACCTCGGGACCACCCAGCCGGGAGACCACCGGCGGGTCCTGCCCGGCCGGCGTGGCCGCGCGGACCGCCGAGACGACGCCCGTGGTGGCGCGCTCGGTGAGGAACTCGTCCTCCCCCAACACCAGGTGCAACACAGCGGGTGCGGACCCCGATGCCATCTGCGCTCCTCGTCGTCGTCCTCGTCGTCGTCGTGCCCCGTCATCGTGCCACGCGCCTCCGACCGGTCGCCCGCTCCCCGGCCCGTGGCTACGTTGGGGCACCGAGGCCACCCCGACGGGCGACGCCGAGGCGTCGCCCCGGGCGCGCGGAATCACACCCGACCCGGAAGGTAGGACATGAGCCAGAACCAGGACACCCACACCACCCGGACCGACCAGCTGACGTTCCAGAACCCCGTCACGCGGTACCCCGCCATCGAGCCGCCGGTCCAGCACCAGCCCGAGCCGGGCCTGGGCGCCGACCTCGAGCCGCGCGCCGACGTCGGCGAGCACTCCTACCGGGGCACCGGTCGGCTCACCGGCCGCAGGGCGCTCATCACCGGCGGTGACTCCGGAATCGGCGCCGCGGTGGCCATCGCCTTCGCCCGCGAGGGCGCCGACGTGGCCATCCACCACCTGCCCGCCGAGGAGGCCGACGCCCGCGCCGTCGCGGAGATCATCGAGCGCGAGGGACGCACCGTGGCGCTCCTGCCCGGCGACCTCACCGACCGCACGTTCTGCGAGGGCCTCGCCGATACCGCGGCGGAGCAGCTCGGCGGGCTCGACATCCTCGTGAACAACGCGGGCAAGCAGGTCGTGGCCCCGGACCTCGAGGACCTGCCCGACGACCAACTCACCGACACCTACGGGGTGAACATCATCGGGATGGTCCGCGTGACCAAGGGCGCGCTGCGACACCTCGAGCCCGGGTCGACGATCATCAACACCACCTCGGTGGTGGCGTACATGCCCGCGCCGAACCTGCTGGACTACTCCTCGACCAAGGCGGCGATCAACAACTTCACCAAGGGCCTCGCGCAGCAGCTCGCACCCAAGGGCATCCGCGTCAACGCCGTCGCGCCCGGCCCGATCTGGACGCCTCTACAGGTGTCGGATGGGCAGGAGAAGGAGGACCTGCCGGAGTTCGGGAAGTCCACTCCGCTCGGACGGGCCGGACAGCCCACTGAGCTCGCGCCCGCCTACGTGTTCCTCGCCTCGCCCGAGTCGAGCTACGTGGTCGGCGAGACACTCGCGGTGACCGGCGGCATGCCCACGCCGTAGCGCGGCCGCGAGGCGCTCCGCGGCGCGGCCTCACGGGGGCGCGGCCTCACG
>NZ_KV824146.1:0-5724 GCF_001815995.1 Dietzia sp. HMSC21D01
AGCTCGGCGCGCGGCTGCTGGCCCGCCTCGACGAGCTCATCACGGCCGCCTCGGCAGAACGCGACCGGCTGGCGGCCGCGCGCGCGGAGGCGAGTGCCCGGGCCACCGCCCTGCGAGGTGATCTCACAGCGGCGGAGTCGGAGGTCTCACGCCTGGGGGACGCCGCCCACCGCGACGAGATCGTCCGCGCCCAGCTCGAGGTCAAGGTCTCGGAGCTCGAGGCGGCGGTGCTCGAGCGTCACGGGATCGAGCCGGAGGCGCTGGTCGCCGAGTACGGGCCCGACGTCGATCTGCCGCCGTCCGCGCTGGAGATGTCGGAGTACGAGGCGGCCCGCGAGCGCGGCGAGGACGTCACCCCGCCGCCGCCCATGCCGTTCGTGCGGTCCGAGCAGGAGCGGCGCCTCAGGCGGGCCGAGAAGGACCTGGCCACGCTCGGCAAGGTCAACCCGCTCGCGTTGGAGGAGTTCGCCGCGCTCGAGGAGCGCTACGCGTTCCTGTCGGCCCAGCTCGACGACGTCAAGAAGGCCCGCGCGGACCTCGAGGGCGTGATCGACGACGTCGACGACCGGATCGAGCAGATCTTCACCGAGGCGTGGATCGACGTCGAACGTGAGTTCCGCGACGTCTTCTCGGTGCTGTTCCCGGGCGGCGAGGGCCGGCTGGTGCTCACCGAGCCCGACGACATGCTCGCCACCGGCATCGAGGTGGAGGCGCGGCCGCCCGGGAAGAAGGTCAAGCGGCTCTCGCTGCTGTCCGGCGGCGAGAAGTCGCTGACGGCGGTGGCGATGCTGGTGGCGATCTTCAAGGCCCGACCCAGCCCCTTCTATGTGATGGACGAGGTCGAGGCCGCGCTCGACGACACCAACCTGCGGCGGCTCATCGGGCTGTTCGAGCAGCTGCGGGAGACCAGCCAGCTCATCGTGATCACCCACCAGAAGCCGACCATGGACGTCGCCGACGTGCTCTACGGCGTCTCCATGCAGGGCGACGGAATCTCCAAGGTCATCTCGCAACGCATGCGCTGACCGGGGCGTCAGGCCCCCGCTCCGCCGGACGCGACCCGCGGCCGGTGTGGACGAGCAGAAGATCCGCGACTACGAGCGAGGGATCGGTGAACTCGACGACACCGAGGTGCAGGCCCTCACCGTGCAGGCCCTCACCGACGCCCTCGATTACTTCGGTGCCCGGTTCGTCCCCGAGAGCGACCGCGGGGGCGTGGGCGTGCGACGCAAGTTCTCCCGCACCAAGGTCAGGATGATCGACCGATGGGAGAGCGAGGGCGGCCCGGTCGCGGAGGACGACGTCTGACGCGAGGAGAGGGCGCCGGGCCGTGTCGGGTCCGGCGCCCTCTCGTCCCCGGGGGCACCGGGCGGGCGCGGGACCCCCGGGGCCGCCATGGTGACGGACGCCCTCGGCCATACTGGGCACCGTGACTACCACCACCTGGATCATCATCGCCGTCGCCGCGGTGCTGCTGCTGGCCGTCATCGCCCTGGTCGTCGGCCTGCAGCTGCGCAAGAAGCGGCAGATCTCCCTGACCAAGGCCGAGGAACGCAAGGAGCTCACCCGCGAGGAGCGGTCCGGCAACTACCAGGCCGGGACGGGGTTCTCCTTCGCGCAGGGCGGCGGAGTGGCCGCGCCCGCCAAGGAGCCGATCCCGAGGGAGGAGCCCCGTTCCGCTGCCGCGCCGCCCGCCGCGCCACCCGCGACGCCGACCGACGCACGGCCGGACGCCCCTGCCGCACCGGAGACCCCGACGCCGTCCGAGCCGTCGCCCGCGCCCGGGCGCGACGTCGATGCCGGGCCCGAGATCCCTGTCGTCGATGCCGGACCCGAGATCCCTGTCGTCGAGCCGGACGTCGAACCCGGTCCGAGCGCGGACACCGAGGTCATCGAGCCCGCCCCGGTCGAGCCGGTGGTCGTGCCGCCCGAGGTACCCTCCGACGAGATCCCGGCGCCCACCACCGAGGTCATCACCGGGACCCCCGAGCCGGTCGCACCGGTCGAGCGCATCGATCCGGCCACCGGCCGACTCGACCGCCTCCGGGGCCGGCTCGCCCGCTCGCAGAACACCGTGGGCCAGGGGCTCCTCGGCCTACTCGGCGCGGGCGACCTCGACGAGGACGCCTGGGAGGAGATCGAGGACACCCTCATCATGGCCGACCTCGGGGCCACCACGACCCAGCGCGTGGTGGACCGGCTGCGGGAGGAGATCGCGACCCGCCAGGTCCGCACCGAGGCCGAGGTGCGGGACCTGCTCCGGCAGACCCTCATCGACAACCTCCACCCCGAGTACGACCGATCGCTCCGTGCGCTGCCGAACGACGGGACGCCGGCCGTCCTCCTCGTCGTCGGCGTCAACGGCACCGGCAAGACCACCACGACCGGCAAGCTCGCCCGCGTCCTCGTGGCCGACGGCCGCGCCATCCTCCTCGGCGCCGCGGACACGTTCCGCGCCGCCGCGGCGGACCAGCTCCAGACCTGGGCGGAGCGCGTCGGCGCCGAGGTCGTGCGCGGCAAGGAGGGCGCCGATCCCGCCTCGGTCGCCTTCGACGCGGTGAGGCGTGGCGTCGAGACCGGCGTGGACGCCGTGCTCGTCGACACCGCGGGCCGCCTCCACACCAAGGCCGGCCTCATGGACGAGCTCGGCAAGGTCAAGCGGGTCGTCGAGAAGAAGACCCCCGTCGACGAGGTGCTGCTCGTGATCGACGCGACCACCGGGCAGAACGGCCTCATGCAGGCCCGCGTGTTCAAGGAGGTCGTCGACATCACGGGCGTCGTCCTGACCAAGCTCGACGGCACCGCCAAGGGCGGGATCGTCTTCCAGGTCCAGCACGAGCTCGGCGTGCCGGTCAAGCTCGTCGGACTGGGGGAGGGCGCCGACGACCTGGCGCCGTTCACCCCCGAGGCGTTCGTGGACGCCCTGCTCGGGACGTAGGCCCGGGGCGGCGGGCCGCGATACACAACCGGAACCGGGGCCCGCCGCGTGTAACCGTCAGGAAACACACGCGGACATCCACCGCAACACGGCAGCGGAAACCTCTACAGGCGACCGGGGAGCGAGAAGACGCTCACCACGCGATGAAACGAGGAGGACCGCACCGTGATAGGTGACAGTGTCGCGTTGCTCGCCCAGGAGGCGACGCCGGAGTTCGATACGGGAGACACGGCCTGGATGCTCATGGCGGCATCCCTGGTCCTGCTCATGACGCCAGCCCTGGCGCTCTTCTACGGCGGCATGTCCCGGCAGAAGTCGGTACTCAACATGATGATGATGTCGTTCGGCACCATGGGGCTGGTCGGCGTCGTCTACCTGCTGTGGGGCTGGTCGATGTCCTACGGCAGCCAGTCCGTGGCCGGACTGTTCGCCAACCCCTTCGAGATGTTCGGACTGTCCGGGGTGATCGGGGACGCGAGCGGCTGGATGATGTCCGGCTCGGGCGCCTACCCGGCGGTCGTCGACGTCGCCTTCCAGGTGACGTTCGCGATCATCACCGTGGCGCTCATCTCCGGGGCGATCGCCGAGCGCGTCCGGTTCGGCACCTGGCTCGCGTTCGCCGGGGTGTGGGTCACCCTCGCGTACTTCCCGCTCGCCCACATGGTGTGGGGCGGGGGACTGCTCTCCCACTCCGACAGTGGTCTGGCCGCCATGATCTTCGGGACGGTCGACGACGGCGAGGGCGGTCTGACCGCCGCCGTGGGCCCCGTCGACTTCGCCGGTGGAACCGTCGTGCACATCAACGCCGGCATGGCCGCCCTGGTGCTCGTCCTGCTCATCGGCAAGCGGCTCGACTTCGGTCGCACCGCCTTCCGCCCGCACAGCCTGCCCCTGGTCATGCTCGGCGCCGCGCTGCTGTGGTTCGGCTGGTTCGGGTTCAACGCCGGCTCCGCTTTCGGTGCCAACGGCACGGCCGGCCTGGCCTGGGTCAACACCACCGCCGCCACCGCCGCCGCGATGCTGGGCTGGCTCCTGGCCGAGCGTATCCGCGACGGGCACGCCACCAGCCTCGGCGCGGCCTCCGGCGTCGTCGCCGGACTGGTCGCCATCACCCCCGCCGCGGGGTCGGTCCACCCGCTCGGTGCCATCGCCCTCGGCGCGATCGCGGGTGTGCTGTCCGCCCTCGCCGTGGGGCTCAAGCACCGCTTCGGCTACGACGACGCGCTCGACGTGGTGGGCGTCCACCTGGTCGCCGGCCTGTGGGGCACGATCGCGATCGGGCTGTTCGCCACTGGCACCTTCGACACCGCCCCCGGGATCTTCTACTCCGGCGAGGGATGGAAGCTCCTCGTGGTCCAGACCGTGATCGCCGTCGCGGCGCTCGTGTTCACCGCGGTGATGACCGCGATCGCCTGGGCGATCTGCCGCCCCCTCGGGTGGCGGATCGACAAGTCCGACGAGCAGGCCGGCATCGACGGCGCCCAGCACGCGGAGACCGCGTACGAGCCCTCCACCAGCGCGCTCATCCGCTGACCCGACCACCTCGAAAGGAACCACGACATGAAGCTCGTGACCGCGATCGTCAAGCCGTTCACGCTCGACGACGTCAAGGCCGCCCTCGAGCAGGCCGGCATCCACGGACTGACCATCAGCGAGGTCCAGGGCTACGGCCGCCAGAAAGGCCACACCGAGGTCTACCGCGGCGCCGAGTACGCCGTCGACTTCGTCCCGAAGATCCGGGTCGAGGTGGTGGTCGACGACGACACCGCCGGGACGGTCGTGCAGCTGATCGTCGACGCGGCCCGCACCGGCAAGATCGGCGACGGCAAGGTCTGGGTGACCGCCGTCGAGAGCATCGTCCGTGTCCGCACGGGCGAGGAGGGCGTCGACGCCATCTGAGCGGCCCTGCCCGTTCACCCACGCACACCCCGCTTCCGCGCGCGGGTCGTCCCCGACGGGGACGGCCCGCGCGCTCTCGTGCGCGCCTGCTCCGTGCGGGGCCGTTCACAGAAGCGAAACACGCCCGCCCCGGCGGGGTGACACGGGCGCGGGACTCTGGATCCGACGGACGTGGGGAAGGGGAGAGGGATGACGGCGACGGCTGACGGCGAACGTGCCACGGCACTGCGGGCCGGACGCGCACGGATCCTCTCCGCGCGACGCGAGGATCTACCGGCCGCGGCGCTACGGGCCGCCCTCTGCGAGCTCTTCGAGATGGAGTTGGCGAGGCTCGCCGAGGAGGCCGGCGTCGACCCGGGCTCCGGATTCGCCCTCATCGCGTTCGGCGGACTCGGTCGCAGGGAGGTCCTGCCACATTCCGACCTCGACCTGGTGCTCGTGCACGAGCGCCGCACCGACCGCGACGTGAGCGAGCTCGCCGACGCGCTGTGGTACCCGCTATGGGACTCCGGGATCGGCCTCGACCACAGCGTCCGCACGGTCGACCAGTGCCTGGCCGTCGCCGCGGCTGACGTCTCGGTGGGCCTGAGCCTGCTCGACGCGCGGGTGATCGCCGGCGACGCGGATCTCGGTGCTCTGGTCGTCGACGGTGCCCGCCGCCAGTGGCGTGACCAGATCGCCTCCCGCTTCGACGACCTCGTCGCCGCGGCCGCGGCCAGGCGCCATCGCGCCGGCGTCATCGCCCACCGCAGCGAGCCGGATCTCAAGAACGGTGTCGGGGGGCTGCGCGACGCACAGCTCGTCACCGCCCTGGCGCTGGCGCACCTCAGCGACGGCCGGCCGGTGGTGCCCGGGGGGATGGCCGCCGCGCACCGGCTCGTGCTCGA
>NZ_KV824147.1:0-578 GCF_001815995.1 Dietzia sp. HMSC21D01
CGGCCCTCGATCCCGGGTGAGGTGATCGCCTCGGTCATCGTGCTGCAAGCACTGTTCGGGCACTCCGATCGGGAGGCGGTCGACGCGCTGACGTTTGACCTGCGGTGGAAGGCCGCCTGCGGGTATCCGGTCGATGCGAAGGGTTTCAACTCGTCGACGTTGACCTATTGGCGACGCCGCCTGGCGGCCAGTGAGCGGCCGCAGCGGATCTTCGAGGTGGTGCGTCAGGTCATCGCCGAGACCGGTGCGGTCAAGGCCAAGACCCGCCGGGCGCTGGATTCAACGGTTTTGGATGACGCGGTGGCCCGCCAGGACACGATCACCCAGCTGATCGCCCAGATCCGCCGGGTGGGCCGCGAGGTGCCCGGGGCGAAGGAGTTGATCGCCACCGAGTGCACCCGGTTGGCGGCGGTGTGCGGGCAGGACTACATCGCGTCGGGTAAGCCGCGCATCGCCTGGGATGACCAGGCCGCCCGAGACGAGTTGGTCTCCGCCCTGGTCGCAGACGCGCTGGCGCTGTTGGCGGCACTAGATGTCGAGGCGATCACCGCCGCCGGTGGCAAGCCGGCCGAAGCGGT
>NZ_KV824148.1:0-2064 GCF_001815995.1 Dietzia sp. HMSC21D01
CTTGCCGTCGACGCGGCCCGGGGCCGCGACGCCGGTGCGGAGGAAGTCCATCACCAGCTTGTCGACGGCCTCGTTGCCGGTGCGGAAGGTTCCGTGGTCGCCGCCGCCGACGGTGACCAGGGCGCCACCGAGCGCCTCGACCACGCGGTGCGCGCCGGCGATGGGCGTGACGGCGTCGTCCTCGGAGTGCAGCACGAGCGGCTTCTCGTCGAGCGCGTCCCCGTTCGGGCTGATGGTCCGCGCGACGGGCGCCCAGCCCACGCAGTCGTCCCCGGCGGCCTCGACGGCGGCGCGGGTGGTGAGTCGGTTGCCGCCGGTGAACTTGTCGACCTTGGCGGACATGACGCCCAGCTGGTCGGCCGGCGCCGCGGTCTCGTTGCACGTGATGATCGAGTTCATCTCGACGTCCGTGCGGTAGACGGGCGAGCGGTTCTCCTGCGCGGCGAGCATGAGGCCCACGGTCTCGTAGTCGACCCGGGCGATGTTCCCGCCGTCGTTGTAGTACTTGAGGATGTGGGCGAGCATCGGCCACGCCTGCTCGGAGTAGGTGGCGCCGACCGTGGCGTCGTAGAGCCCGGTGGTGGCGTTGTTGGTCAGCCCCTGCAGGGCGGCGGCGCGGGCGAAGCCCTCGACGCGGGCGCGGGCGGGGGCGGTGCCGTTGATGACGTCCAGTGCGGGGCGCTCGACCGGGGTGCCGCGCAGTTCGACGGGCAGGTCGCGCGCCTCGGCGGGCGGCGGGGTGAGGTTGGCGGGGCCGCCCACCTCCTGATCGGTGACCCACTTCCAGGAGTGGAACACCTTCAGCGGGGTGTCGCCGAGGCCGTAGTAGTCGTCACGCTCGGCGATCCAGGCGAAGATGTCGTTGATCCGCCGCTCCTGGGCCAGTGCGCCCTGCTCGGCCTGCTTCGACCAGCGCCAGTCGGGGTGTGTGTTGGAGTCCAGCACCATGCGCCCGGTGTTCTCGGGGAACAGGGTGGCGAAGTCGGTGCCGATCGCGGTGCCGTACGAGACGCCCACGTAGTCGATCTCGGCGAGCTCGAGCGCCTCGCGGACCGCGTTCATGTCGCGGGCGGCGTTCTCGGTCGTCATGGACGCCATGTACTCGGGGTCGGTGCCGTAGCAGGCGTCGTGGAGCGCGTTGACGGCGTTCGGACCGACGAAGTCGACGTTGCAGACCATCGGGTTGGATCCGAACAGGCCACGCGGCTGGACGGCCACGAGGTCGTGGTTCTCGTACAGCCCCTCGGGTCCGCTGCCGTCGGGGGCCGGGTTCCAGAAGTTCAGCGCGTAGACGCCGGGGCCGCCGGGGTTGCCGAACACCGTGGAGCGCGCCTGACCGGAGGAGGCCTTGATGCGCGTGAGCGCGACCTGGGTCTTGGCGGCGTCGGGGGCGTTGTAGTCGACCGGGACCTCGACGGTCCCGCACTCGAGGCCAGCGGGCACGTACTCGGCCTCGATCCCGAGCATCTCGGTGCAGTCCTGCCATTCGACCTGCGTGGCCGAGGCCACTCCGGTTCCCAGAAGTGCGATCGCCCCGACGACCGCCGTGGTGCCAACAAAAGTGCTAGACGGCTGCACCGATCCCCGATTCCATGTGCTGTAGGTGTCTCTCCGGCGAATCGGACGCAGCAACTGCTCGCTTCCACGAGCGTCACATGCGTCCGAACCGCGACAAATGTAGCCCGTGACTGCTGCCATGCGGTGGAGCCCCGTGCGGACTCAGGGAACTGTCACACGATCGTTACCGGGACTTCCGGGCTACTGGGAAAGCCCCAGCTAGAAGTAGATATGTCACGCCCCGCGACGGGGGGAGCGCCGGAGCGTCGAGAGCGTGGCCAGGACCATGGTCAGGCCGGCCAGGACGGTGGCGGCGAACAGCAGCCGGGTGTCGGTCCGCACCCGCTCGATGGGCCCCTCGACTGGCGGGTCGACCACCGGCGGCAGGACGGAGACGACGTCCCGGGACAGCCACCACAGCAGCACCGCGAGTGCGGCGGTGACGACGGCGGCCACCGCGAGGCGACGCGAACTCACGCCGGGTCCGACCCGCCGCGTCTCGCCCCG
>NZ_KV824149.1:0-2402 GCF_001815995.1 Dietzia sp. HMSC21D01
GCAGCGGCGGTGGCGCGCGGCCCAGGCCGAGCTCACCACCCGGGAGAACTGGGCGCGGCTCTACGGGGTGTAGCGGCGCCGCCGGGTTCAGGCGGCGGCGAGACCTGCCGCGAGGTTCGCGACGACGTGGACGACCGCGCCGGGGACGAACGTCCCGGTCCGGTGCCGGAGCCAGCCCAGCGCGTAGCCCGCCGCGAACTGGATCACGACGATCGGCCACAGGCCGGCGCCGATCAGGAGCAGCGCGAGGTGCGGGACGACGAACGCGGCCGCCTGCAGCAGGTTGCCGCGGGCGAACCCGAGTCGACGCACGAGGACGCCGCCGAGGAGCCCGCGGAAGAACACCTCCTCGCCCACCGCCCGCAGCGCGACGCCGACGACGGCCCCGGCCGAGGTGACCCAGGCGATCGTGACGCCGGGATCGTCCACCACCTCGGCGGGCACCAGCGCGATCGCCGACCAGCTCGCCGCCACCAGGGGGATGAGCAGGACGAGCGCCCACCCGTAAGCCGGGGGCGCGCCCCATCGCGCCCCGATCCTGTCAAGCGCGGCCGCCGTCGACCGGTCGCCCCGACGCGACTGCACGACCACGTAGATCACCGCGGGAGCGCAGAAGAGCACGAACTCGATCACCGGCCCAGCCTGGATCCACAGGAACACCTCAGGCTGTTGTAGACGTGACAGCATAAAGTGTGAACCACATCGCTCACCGTCTCGCCGAAGGGTGGTCACCATGTCCACGCGCATCCCTCCCGTCCCCGAATACGCGTCCACGCCGATGCAGGACCGCGTGCCCTCGCCGATGCCGTCATCGGTGTCCACGGTCACGCCGCGATCGGTCGAGGCGCCCGGACCCGCTCCCGAGCGGGCCCACGGCGGGGTCATCCCCCACGTGCGGGTCCGGCTCGGTGGCGTCGTCGCGTTCGCCGGACTGGCGATCGCGCTGCTCAGCCTGTACCTGCCGTGGCTGTCGGGCGGCGGTTCCCCGGTCACCGCGATCGCCCTCACGGACGTCCTCGATCTGAGGGCGATGATGCCGATCAACTTCCTCGGCCTCATCGCGCTGTGCGCGCTCACCTCGATCACGCTCGTCACCCGGTTGGGTGTCTTCGCTCTGCTCAACGCCGCGGTGGCGACTCTCGTGCTGATCGCCCACTGCGCCTTCGTCTGGGTGCTCATCGGCTCGACCGGCGCCTCCGACCCGCTGATCTCGGGCCTGCCCGCGGGCACCTCGGTCTCGTACGGCCCGTACATCTCCGCGCTCGGCTTTCTCCTGGTGATCGCCGGGTCGGTCTGGGCCGCGCGGGCGGCGGAGTACCGGTGGCCCGACCGCGCCGAGGGGCACGCTCTGATGAAGGCGATGAAGGAGGCCGTCGCGGGGTGATCCCTCCGGCGGCCCGCTGATCCACAGCCGCCCCGAATTCCACATCTGGCCGGCCCCGGCCCCGAGAACGGCCGGGGCGCGGCCGTGTCCGGGGGCAGAGTAGGTGGCATGGACACCCTGAGTTCGACCCCGACCGCGCCGGCGCCCCCGGCCGACGTCCTCGCGCTGCCGCCGGGCCCGCTCACCACGGCCGAGCTGGCAGCCGCCGTCTCCGACGCCCGGGACCGCGACCGGTACGAGCGGATCTGGCACGGGATGTACCGACGCGATGACCAGCCCGACGACCTCCGGCTCCGCAGTATCGCCCTGGCGCGGACCTGGCCGGACGGGGTGCTGCGCGGCCGCAGCGCCGCCCTGCTGTGGGGCGACGACTCGGTGCCCGCGGATGCGCCACCCGAGATCTGGCTGCCCTCGACGCGTCGGTCCCGCCCGGGTCGGATCTACCGCTACGGCACCCTGCCGCCGTCGGCTGTCACCGAGATCGACGGGTTGCGGGTCACCACCCCGCTGCGGACCTGCCGGGACCTGGCCGGCGACCTCGGGTTCGAGGATGCGGTGGTGTCGGTGGAGCGGCTGTGCGCGATGGTGCCCGAGCTGCCGGGCCAGCTGGCGGGCGCGCTCGAGCACCCCTCCGGCCGCGGCGCCCGGGACTTCGTAGCCGTCGCCCGCGCGGCGGACCCCCGGTCGGGTTCGGCCGTCTCGACGCGGGTACGACTGGAGCTCCGAGCGGCAGGGCTCGAAGGCTTCCGGCACGGGCACACCATGCGGATGGGGCACTTCACGGTGGAGCTGCCGCTGGCCGATCCCGATGCCCGCTGCGTGGTCTTCACCGCCGGGGACTCCGCGACGCCACCGAACCCGGGTCGCGGCGCCGAGCGGTACCGCGAGCAGTTGTCGCACGCAGGGTGGACGGTGATCGTGGTCCACGGAGCCGCCGCCCCGGGAATCGCGGCCCCGGCCGCGGATGACTACAGCGCGACTGACACCGGCGCGGGCCGCCGCGCGGCCGCCGTGCTGC
>NZ_KV824150.1:0-4661 GCF_001815995.1 Dietzia sp. HMSC21D01
CGTCGGCCCTGTCCCGGGCCGGCGGCGCCCCGTGTGCCGGGCCTATCGCGCCTCAGGCGCCGGCGAGCTCGGCGAGCTTCGCGCGAACCTGGGAGGCCGGGGGGTTGGTGGCCGTGGTGCCGTCGGAGTACAGGGCCGTGGGCACGACCCGGTTGCCGCCGTTGACGCTCTCGACGAACGCCGCCGCCTCGGCGTCGGCGTCCACATCGATCTCCGTGTAGCCGATCTCCTTCTCGTCCAGCAGCTTCTTCAGCCGCGTGCAGAACGGGCACCACGAGGTGGTGTACAGGGTCAGGGCGTCGTTGGTCGTCACATCGCTCATGACGGGGTGTAACGCCCACGCCGGTGGGAATCATCCCCGGGGGGAGGCCCCCGGCGCGGTGTCCGACCCGGATGCCACGATGGGGGCGTGAGTGAGACGGGGCGCGGCGGCCGGGAGAGTGGCCAGGAAGGCGGCCGGATGGGCGGCCAGGTCGGCGGACGGGGAGTCGGGCGCCGAGGCGGTGCGGAGTCGGCTCTGGAGGGCCTGGACCCGCAGCAGCGTCGCGCCGTGCTGGCGCCCCGCGGACCCGTCTGCATCCTCGCGGGTGCGGGAACGGGCAAGACCCGCACCATCACCAGACGCATCGCACACCTGGTCACCACCGGACACGTCCGCGGGGACCAGGTGCTGGCGGTGACGTTCACCGCCCGCGCCGCGGGGGAGCTGCGCATGCGCCTGGCGAGCCTCGGCGTCGCGGACGCCGGGACCGGGCCGGTCCAGGCGCGGACCTTCCACTCGGCTGCCCTGCGCAACCTGTCCTACTTCTGGCCCCGGGTCTACGGCGAGGAGCCGTGGCAGCTGTTGGACGGGCAGTTCCGTGCGGTCGCCCAGGCGGTCCGGCGCGCCGGGCTCGATCCCGCGACCGAGACGATCCGCGACGTGCTGACCGAGATCGGGTGGGCCAAGTCGAGCCTGCTCACCCCCGACAGCTACGCGGAGCAGGCGGTCGCTCTGGGACGGGACCTACCGGTTCCCGCGCCCGAGGTGGCCCGGGCGTTCCGGGCGTACGAGGACCTCAAGGTCTCCGGTCCGGTCCGGATGCTCGACTTCGACGATCTCCTGTCGCACATGGCGGAGCTCGTGGAGGAGGTGCCGGCCATCGCGGAGGAGTTCCGGGACCGGTACCGCTGCTTCGTCGTGGACGAGTTCCAGGACGTCACGCCGGCCCAGCAGCGGCTGCTCACCGCGTGGATGGGCAATCGTGACGACCTCACGGTGGTGGGTGACGTCAACCAGACGATCTACTCCTTCGCCGGCGCCGAGCCAGACTTCCTCCTCGGCTTCGCCGACCGCTACCCCGGCGCGACCGTCGTGAAGCTGGAGTCCGACTACCGCTCGACCCCGCAGGTCGTGGACCTGGCCAACGGGGTGATCGGCGCCGGAGCCGGCCGGTTCCGTACCGCCGGCCTCACGCTGCGCGGTATGCGGCCGCCCGGGCCCGAACCGGTGCTCGCCGAGTACGCGGACGAGGATTCGGAGGCCGATGCCGTCGCGGCGGCCGTCGCCGACCTCGTGCACGGCGGGACCGATCCCGCGGAGATCGCCGTCCTGTACCGGGTCAACGCCCAGTCGGAACGGATCGAGGCAGCTCTGGACGAGGCGGGCATCGGATACCGCCTCAAGGGCGGCGAGGGCTTCTTCGAACGCCCCGTCGTGCGCCGGGCGATGTCGGCGATCGACCGCCTCGTCGACGGCTCGGACGAGGCGTCGGCGGGCGCCCACACCGGGTTGACCGATCCAGGGGACGTCGTCGCGGTCATCCGGCAGGCGCTCGAACCACTCGGCCTCACCGCCGCGGAACCCTCCGGCACCCAGGCCCGCGAGACGTGGAACTCCCTGAACGCGCTGGTGGGCCTGGCAGAGGAGATCGCTACCGCCGAGAGCCGCCCGGGACTGCTCCCGGTCGTGGTCGGCCTGAGGGAACGCGCTGCCGCCCGGCACGCGCCGGACGAGCGGGGGGTGACGCTGGCGTCGATCCACGCCGCCAAGGGTCTCGAATGGGACGCGGTGTTCCTCATCGGCGTGCACGAGGGCAGTCTGCCGATCAGCCACGCGATCAACGCCGGACCCGATGCGATCGAGGAGGAGCGCCGCCTTCTCTACGTGGGCATCACCCGCGCCCGCGAGCACCTGTCGGTCTCGTGGAGTCGGAGTCGCCGTGCCGGGGGGCGCGCCACCCGGCGACCGAGTCGCTTCCTCGATCCCGTCCGCCCGGCGCAGGCCCCCGCAGCCGCTCGCCGGTCCACCGACTCGTCCGACAAGGGGCGCTGCCGCGGCTGCGGGGAGAGGCTCAACGGGCCGATGCACCGGGCGCTCGGGCTGTGCCCCGAGTGCTCGATGGAGATAGACACCGAACTGTTCGAGCGGCTACGCGAGTGGCGTCGCGAGACCTCGGAGCGGATCGGCAAGCCCGCCTACACGGTGTTCACCAACGAGACCCTCGCGCAGATCGCCCGCGACCGTCCCGCCGACACGAGGGCCCTGGGCCGGATCGGCGGAATCGGCGCGCACAAACTCGGCGAGTACGGCGACGACGTGCTGAAGCTGGTCCGCGGGACCTGACGGCCGGCCGGCCTCAGTCCTCGTCGGGGAAGATCTCGGGCATCCAGCGCCGCACGATCTCCCGGTAGGGCGCGGACGCCTGGAGTTGGCACAGTATGCCGACCGACGCTGACAGCACCCGGTGGATCAGCACGTACTCGCGGGGCAGCGCGAACGAACGCGAGGTCCGGAACTCACGGCCCGAGACGTCCCCGTAGACCGCCATGATGCCCTGCATCCACGCACGGTCGAAATGGAACACCGGCCCGCGCATCGGCTCGATGAACGGGTTCAAGAACGCCGTGGCGTCGGCAGGATCCAGCCCGCCCCTCCCCACGTAGCCCGCGCGGGTCATCACCTTCACGAGCTGAACTGCGTCATCGGCCAGTGCATGCCGCATCATCGAGGTCAGCACGGTCGGTATGCCCTCGGGGAGCGGAATGGCCGCGCCGAAGTCCAATACCACCAGGCGACCGTCGTCGGCCAGCAGGAAGTTGCCCGGATGCGGGTCGCCGTGCATCAATCGCGCCCGCACGGGGGAGCTGAACTGGAACTCGGTCAGAAGCTCCCCGGCGAGATCGCGCTCCTCGGGGCTGCCGTCGGCGGAGATCCGGCTCAGCGCGCGGCCGTCCGCCCACTCGGTCACCAGCACCTTCGGCGCGGAGGCCAGCACCGCGGGGACGTGGAACTGACGGTCGTCTCGGAAGGCGGCGGAGAAGACCCGCTGGGTGTCAGCCTCGGTGCGGTAGTCGAGTTCGCTCACCGTGCTGTCGTACAGCTCGTCGATGATCCCCCTGATGTCGGTCCCCGGATTGAGCGGGCGCAACAGCGGGGCCAGTCTGCGGAGCTGGCGCAGGTCCGAGCGCAGGGCCTCGTCCGCCCCCGGGTACTGCACCTTGACGGCCACCTCGCGGCCGTCGGACCAGACGGCGCGATGCACCTGACCGATCGAGGCGGCCGCGGCCGCCTCGCCGTCGAACTCCGAGAACCGCTCTCGCCACCGCAGCCCGAGTTGGGCGTCCAGGACCCGTTCCACCTCGGCGGCGGGTAGGGGCGGCGCCTCGGACTGGAGCTTGGTGAGCGCCTCGCGGAAGGGCTCGGCGTACTTGTCCGGCATGCCGGCCTCGAACACGCTCAGGGCCTGCCCGACCTTCATGGCGCCGCCCTTGAGCTCTCCGAGGACGGCGAAGACCTGCTCGGCGGCCTGGTCGGCGAGTTCCTCCGTCAGATCCCCCTCGCCCCGCCCGAAGGCGCGGCGGCCGAGCGATCCGGCAGCGCGGCCGGCGATGCCCAGTGGTAGTCCCGCGAGGCGCGCTGCGCGGCGGGACGAGGTACGGGGTAGATCGGACACGCCCCAATCATGACAGAGGACGGGCCCCCGGGGCGGCGCCACAGTCGCAGCCCTCGACGGCCGGCCATTCGAGTCGACGCCATAGTCCTTCGGCCGGGTTGATCTCGACGGTGGCGCCGATCGTCTGTACCCGGCCGGCCGGATCGCGGGTCGCGGAGACCTCGGCCAGCACGAGCGCGGCCGCGGCGGTGAGGGCGGGCACGCCGGCGTCGGGGGAGTGTCCTATGAGCTGGGCGGCGACGAACGGCCAGCGTGGGTCCCTGCGGGCACGGAACATGTCGGTGCACCGCAGGCAGGTGCTGTGTCCCGGCACGACGGTCGGTCCGACCACGACCCGGCCGTCGCGGCAGTACACGTGCATGTGCGTCTGCCCGGCGCGGCCCAGGGCGGTCGTGATGACGGGGTCCACGGAGACGGTGCCGGTGAGGATCACGAGGTCGGGTGGCTGCCCCCGGCGGTGCCAGGGTGGCCGTTCGGCGTCGAGCGCCAATCCGGGGGTGGGGCCGGTGCTCACCCGGCATCCGTTGACGGACAGTGGTCCGCGCAGGACCTCGGAGACCTGACCGGAACCCAGGATGTGGACCCGGCGGACGGGGGCGGGCCGCGCCCGAGCGGGTGTGGATGGCGCGAGAGCGGGTGCGCCCGGGCCGGGGGCCTCGAGGCGGACGTGCCCGAGGTCTGCCAGGCGGACGAGGATCCGTGCGACGGCGGCCCGCCCGGCGGCGT